>JACRPR010000225.1 GCA_016223105.1 Chloroflexota bacterium
CGGGGTGAAAATTTTTATTTCGAATAATCTCTCTTTTCGATCACGGTCGCATTCCCGGATACGGCGGCAACGGCGTGCGATTCGGCGGCGGCTTTGGCGTGGCGAGTGGTGGAAAGCGCGTGCCATTCGGAACCGGCGTAACGAATGGCAAACGCGTCGGTTCCGGCAAACGCGTGCGCGTAATGGCGGAGGGCGGCGGAAAAGTTGGAAATGGCGCGGGGCGCGTGAGCGTGATCGGCGGACGCGTTTCGCGCGGATCGAGTGTTGCGAATGGCGCGCGCGTCTCGCGCGGATCGGGTGTCGCGAATGGCGCGCGACGCGTTTCGGTTGCCGCCGATGGAATTTCGCGCGTCGGCGACACCAACACGCGCGTTTCCGGCGGCGGCAGTTCGCGCGTTTCAAATGGGCGCGGCGTGATCGTCGCGAACGGCGCGGCGCGCGTCTCGGTCGGCGCGCGCGTGAGCGTTGGACGCGGCTCGAACGGTGGCGGCGTGCGCGTCGGTTGAGCGATCCGCCGCGCGACGATTTTGCCATCGGTCGTCGTGCGCGCTTGAATTTGTACGGCACTGCCGACCGGCAAATCCGGCGCGTCGTCCACAACAATCGGCACGCCGGAAACAATCACCGTGCCACCGCTCGCGGATTGGATGACGCCGGAAAATTCGACATCGGTCACGCGTTGAAGCGCAACGACCGCCTGCACTTCGTCGCGCCGCCGCGCCGCATGAGTTTCCGCGAGTTGAGCGCGCGACTCGCCGTTGAACGTCAACGCGACTTGCGCCTGCTCAAATCCAAGTTTGATCGGATAAAGCGCGTCGCCGGGCAACGCATCCGCCGACGCGGTGCTTAACCCAAATCCGCCGATGACGATCAACAAAATCGCGAACGCGGAAGCCAATGCAAAACGCGGCGCGAAAACAAACGCGCGCGTCGGTCGCGCGGATTGCAAAAAGCGCGCGCGCCCGCGCGCGAGATTGGGCGCGGAAAGCGTCAGCGTTTCGCGCGCCATCAACCCAACGCGCGCGAATTGCGCGGCGTCAAGCAATGGCGCGAGTTCGTCCGCGTATTCGGGAAAGCGCGCGAGGCACTCATTCCGCGACGCACCCTGTTCGATCATCTCCAGCGCGCTTGCGAGCGCAGATTCAATCGTCGCCATTGACTATTTGCTCCCTTCATCCATCAACCGGCGCAATGCCGCAAGCGCGCGATGTTGCAGAGCGCGCACCGCGTTTTCATCTTTGTTCATCACGCGCGCGACATCGGGAGCGCTCATCTCTTCGCCAAATCGCAAGGTCAACACCTGTTGCTGTTCCGCCGTCAAAAATTTCAACGCGCGGCGCATCCAATCCTGTTCCAATTTACGCGCGGCGTCCGCCGCCACATCGGTCGCGTCCGGCATCCATTCTTCGAGCGGCACAATTTTTTTGCGCTCGCGCCGGTAATGATCAATCACGCGATTGTGCGCGGTGCGATACAACCAACCCACCAGCGTCGTGTGCGCGAAACGATCTTTTCGCAACGCGCTCAACGCTTGCACAAACACATCGCTCGTCAAATCTTCCGCGAGCTGTTTCACACCCACCTGCCGGTAAATGTACGCATAAATGCCCGGCGCGAAGCGATCGTACACTTGGGTTAACGCGTCGGGCTGATTCGCTTGAACACGGACGAGCAAATCGTGGTCGCTCTGCAATCGAGTGTCCTGTGAAGGCGCGGAATGAATCGAACGTCCTGCGATTATACTCATTCCACGCGGCGGAGCAATGTGAGCAGAGTCCTGACACAATTAAAAATCATCGGCGCGGCAACACCAACCAAATCGCAATCCCAATGCACATCAGTGACGACAAGGTATCCATTATAAATTCACGCACGCGCGTTTTTAATGTTTGCATCGTTCCTCCTCATCGCGCTCGTTCTTGTTACTATTCAAGACGCAGGAGAATCGAAATCAGTACGGGCGATTGAAATCGCGGCAACACATAGCAAAGGCGACCTGCGTCGCCTGACTGTAGCCGCCGAAGGTCGGCGTGCCATGTGTTGTTGCGAATTTATTCGCCGCAATCCGTTTGGACTATTGCGCGCGGCGCAATGCGTTTTATAATAAGTCGGCGTGAAAAATTTTTGCGCGCGGTTTACAACTCAATTACAAAAATCTCATTCACGATTCACCTGGCGCGGCGATGATGGGCGTAGAAAATTAAAACGGAGGTTCCGATGCGCTACAGGATTCAACTCACCTTGCTCGTCATCGCGATTGGATTGACCGCGTGCGCGACGCCGACTTTGATCGCGTCGCCAACGCGCGCGGCAAGCGCACCCGCGACTATCGCGCCGACATCAACACCAATCGCGCGCGTGACCCTCACGCCGATGCCAACGCCGACGCGCGCGCCGGTCGCGGGCTACATCAATTTCGTCATCAACACGCACGATTGGACACGCGTGAATGAAAGTGCGGACACAATTTTGCGCTTTATCGCGTTGTTCGAGAAATACAACACGCGCGGCGAATTTTATCTGACCGCGCCGATCGTTGAGCAGTACGCCAAACATCGCCCCGATGTGATCGAGAAATTGAAAAACAGCGCGATGACAATCAGTTATCACATTCGCCCGCCGCATCCCGCGTACATCGGATTCGACGACCGCTTGAAAAAATTGGACGACAAAACATTGGAGCAAACTTTGCGCGAGTATGAAACGTACCGGCTCGATCTCGCGACCGGCAACATTGACAAAGCGCAACCGGGCGGATATGCGTACGTCGCGCAAGTGTTCGGGCGCAAGCCGGTGGTCGCATCGCCGCAGTCGAACGATCCGCGCATTCGCAAAACGTTGTTGAAAATTTACGCGGAGCTGGGCGCGCAGATGCAAGTGCTGTACCACGAAGAAGGCACGGCGCTTGACAAACCATTGGTCAAAGCCGACGGCTTGTGGGTGCGCCCCAGCGATTTTAGCATCACGCGCATTCCGGTGACAACCGCCAAAGGCACGGAAGAATTTTGGTGGACGCGACTCGGCACGCCGCAACAAACCGAATTTACACCGGCGAAAATGTTGCAAACGCAACTGACCGCGTGGAACGCGCCGCGCGCGCCGTTCATCACCGCGCTGATTCACGAAAACGATTTATACGCGAACGGCACGGGCTGGTCGTCCATTTATTACGCGCGCGGCAATCCCGCGTCGCCGCCGTACAATCTCAACACGAGCGACACCACCAAGCCACGCGCAAAAGCAACCCAGGACGCGATCTGGCAAGCGTACGAAGCGATGCTCGCGTATGCCGCGCAAAATTTACGCGTCGTTACCTCGCAAGACCTGGTTAAACTCGCGAGCGGCGAAAAATAATTTTGCCGCCGGGCTATCTTCCGCCGCGCGCACAACGTAGTTACTCATGGAAACAGCATCCGAAACAACTTTAATTCAGCAAGCTCAACACGGTAACGTTTCGGCGTTTGGAAAATTGTACGATCAGTACGCCGAACGCGTTTATCGTTACCTCGCCTTCCGTTGGCGCGACTCCGCTGAGGCAGAAGATTTGACCGCCGACGTGTTTATCAAAGCGTTTCAAAACATTCGCAGTTATCGCGCCGGGCAAGCCCCGTTCGGCGCGTGGCTCTTTCGCATCGCGCACAATGTTTTGATTGACCATTGGCGCGCCAAGACGCGCCGCCAAACCATCGCGTGGGAAACGCTGGAAACGACCGCGAACGGCGCGGCGGCGCACGCGTTCGCACAAGTGTTCACACGCGCGGAACTCGCGTGGGGCGTCGCGCAATTGACCGATCTGCAACAACACGTCATCGCGTTGCGTTTCGTCGCCGAATGTTCGATTGCGGAAACGGCGCGCGCGATGCAACGCAGTGAAGAAGCGGTCAAGGATTTGCAACACAAGGCATTGCTGGCGTTGCGAAAAAAGATTGGGAAACCGTAAAGTGAATACGCGAGATATTTTGCAGGATGGTTTAGCGCGACTCGAACGCGGCGAAACGTTAGAGCAGGTATTGGCAAGTTGCGCTTCGCGCGCAGAGCGCGACGAGCTCGCGGACTTGCTCGCGCTCGCGACGAATCTGCGCGATGCCGCGCCCGCGCTGAGTGAAGCGAGCCAAGCGCGCGTGCAGTATCAAGTGTCCGGCGCACTCCGCGCGCTCGCGCCCGCGCGCGGAATGTCGCTGGGGCAAACCTGGGGTTTGCGCGTCGCGCTCGCGCTCGTCGTCGTGATCGTTTTCGGCGGCGGCACATTCGTCGCGGCGGCGGAGAGCGCGCCGGGCAAACCGCTGTTTCCGGCGCACGCCGCGTTCAACGAAAAGCGCGCGCGCATCACCACCGACCCAGGTTTCGTCATCGCGATTCATCTCGATCTGGCGCAGGATCGCGTGGACGATGTGCGAATTCTTAAACAACGCGGCGGCTTGAACGAAGCGCCGATCTTTTTAATGGTCGGCGCAACGGAAAATTTGATGGTCGCGCTTGAAAACAATCCCAGGTCGGCAGATCGCGCGACGCTCGAACGCGCGATGCGACTAGCGCAAGCCGAGCGCGCGCTGTTGCGCGAGCTCGCGCAAACCGCGCCGGTCGAACGCGCGCGGCGCAACGCGGAAACGTTGTATCAACTTTCCGAATCGTGGACGCCGGTGTTGAATCGTTTGCTCGCGCAGTGAAAGAATCAAACCTTCCAGGTTTTCGCGCAAGCGACCTGGAAGGTCTTTTTTTACACGGCTATCTTTTTGCCGCGTGGCATCGTTATAATAGATAAGGAACCCAGACTACTCTGCTAGCGAAAGGAAAAACCAAAAATGCGCGCCATTCGATTTCTGCTCCTCGTTGGGTTTGCTCTGAACTTGATTGCTTGTGGTGCGAGTGAAACGATTCAACCCACCGCCACGCCGCAAACGAAACCGCAACTGCCGACCAAGCCAATCGTCGCGCCGCCGCAACAAAACACGCCGGCAAATTCGCCGATTGCAAAACCACCGCCCAGCGCGTCCGCGCCCACGCCGACGATCGCGCCCGTTTCAAGTTTGAGCATCGCGACATTGCCCGACGGCAAAACCGGTTTGCGCGGCGACACGAGCACACTCACGCAAAAAGGCGGAAGCGTAACCGGCGCATCGAGCGCGACCAAGCAATCGAACATCGCGTTCATTCTTGATGCGTCCGGCTCGATGACCGCGAAACTGCCGAACAGTTCGCAAACGAAAATCCAGGTCGCCAAGCAGGTGCTGTCCGAACTCGTAACCCAGGTTCCGAGCAACGTCAAAGCATCGCTCTGGTTTTACGGACATCGTTATCCGCAAGAACCGAAAGCCAAATCGTGCACTGACATCGAGCGCGTATTTCCACTCGGCACGGTGAACGCGACCGCGTACAAGCAAGCGATTGATAAAGTCAACACGCTCGGTTACACGCCGATTGCGGATAGTTTGACGCAAGCCGCGAAAGATTTGCCGGCGGGCGACAATCAATCGAACACGATCATTCTCGTCAGCGACGGCGAAGAAACGTGTGGCGGCGATCCATGCAAGGTTGCCGAAGCATTGAAAGCGAGCAACAGTCACGTCACGATTCACGTCGTCGGCTACAACGTCGAAGAAGTCGCGCGCAAACAATTGCAATGCGTCGCGAACGCGTCGGGCGGAATGTATCGCGATGCATCGTCCGCGGATCTACTGCGCGAAGCATTGTCCGGCGCGCTCAAGGTCGCGGACGCGAAAACATTTGTGCGACTCGAAACGCTCGGACCGAACAACGCGCAAGTGAAAACAAAATTCGCGCTCTACAAACCTGGGGCAAAGGAGTACGTCGCGAGTTACAACGCGTGGGCGGATAATCCGGTGACGCCCGGCACGTACGACATCGTGATCGAAACATTGCCGCGCGTGATGTACTCGAACGTGAACATCAGCGAAGGAAGCACGACGACGATTCGTTTGAACGTTGGCGCGTTCGAATTTGCGAGCGTCGCCGGCGAATCGCCGAATCCGTACTCGGTGCAGGTCGTTGACCCAGCAACGAAAACCGACCTGGGTTATTCGTTGAATCCTGCACCGAATCCGTACTATGTGTTGCCCGGCACATTCAATTTGCAACTGTATCCGTCGGTCAGTCAAGGCACGCCCAGCGCGATTTTCACGCGCACTGAAATTAAGCCACTCGAAAAGATCACACTGCGACTTGGCGCGCTCGATTTGCGCGGCATCAACAACGACACCGTGCGTCCGTACTCGATCGCGTTTTACGATGCGGTGAGCAATCAACTGTTGGTCACAATGACCGGCACATCGCCAAAACTGTACTATCTCGCGCCAGGCACATATCGCATCGAATTGTTTTACAGCGTGACCGCGTATCCGCAAAGCACGCTGAACAACCTGGTCATCAAGCCGGGTGAAACGAACCTGTTCACGCTCGGCGCATACACGGTGCGCGACGCGAACAACAAAACCGTGAATCCTGAACACATTGTTACCGATGCAACGACCGGTCAACAAATGGCAAGTTTTTCCGGTTACTCGCCCGCACGCTATTACGTCCCGCCCGGCACGTACAATTTCAAATTTTCCGGCGGCGAGGTAAAGAACGTGGTGATTGTCGGCGGAAAAGAAATTACGGTGCAGATGCCGAAGCAGTAGACAGTCAACAGTCAACAGTGAACAGTGAACGGTGAACGGTGAACGGTAAAAAATTCTGAATGGAGATCAACAATGAAACACTCGGCTCTTGCACTGCTCGTCCTGGTTTGTGCACTCGTCGCGTGCAACGCATCGCCAACTGCGATGCCGCCAACGCCAACACTCGCGCCGCCGCCGCCCATCGCGACGAAACCGGCAATCGCGACCAACGCGCCAACGCCCGCGGCAAAACCATCACTGCCACCGCCGCCAACCAAGCCCGGCATCGCGCCAACATCTGCGCCGGTTGCAACAACAGCGTCAACGCTCAACCCGAATCCGGTTTTACATCGTCCGGCAAATTTGCAAATCGGTTTGAATTTTATCCGGTTTTATTGGTCGGATAAACCAGGTCTGCTCGATCTGACAACGCCGTACTTGCAACCCGATGCGATCTTTCGCGAGTTCAAAGACCTGGGTGTGCAAACGTATCGCCAATTCGTCCAAGCCGATTTGTTCTGGAATGTGATCGAGCCGAAAGACAATCAATGGAATTTCGCGCAAGCCGATAGCGTGATCACGAATCAAGATTTCGAACCGCTCGTTACCTTGTTCCGCATGCAGTACGCCTCGCCCACGCCGCCCTGGGCAGTGAGTCCGCAACAGTTTCAAAAAAAGATGGGCGCCGAAGCGACCGATTACGTCGAGACGGTCGTCAAGCGTTACGCGCCGTACGTGAAATACTGGGAGATTGGGAACGAGATGGTGTTTTGGCGCGCCGCCGACCCAGGTTCGCAAGGCGCGAAACAAATGGAGGGCGAAGAAAAATTACCGGCGGCGTATCCGCTTGATGGTTACAGTCCGCGCGAGCAAGGAATTTTTCTCGCGCAAGCCGCCGCGCTCATTCGCAAAAATGACCCCGATGCAATCATCGTGTTGACCGGCTTGCCCGGACTCGATGAGTACGGCTGGGGCACCTGGTTGCCGGGCGTGATCGAAACCGGCGGCAAGGATTGGTTCGACATTGTGAGTTATCACGACTATGCCGGTTGGGAACGCTTTACGTTGATGCGTCCCCGGTTTCAAGAGGAGTTGAAAAAACTGGGTCTCGATAAAAAACCGGTGTGGCTCACCGAAACCGGTGCGTCGTCGAATCCCAAGTTGACGCTTCGCACGAATTATCCGAACAGCACGGAGACGCAAGCCGCCGATATTTTCCGGCGCATCGTGTCCGCGTGGGGACACGGCGACGCGCTCGTCGTGTGGCACACGTACATCACGAACAGCGACACCGCCGGCAGTTGGAGTGCGTACGGCATTCGCACGGAACGCGGCAATCCACAATCATCGCTCTACACCTTCAAGTTGCTGACGAGCGAACTCGTGCCGTTCGCGCGCGTCGAAAAAATTTCGGCGGATGCGCGCGGGATGAACGCGTACAAAATCACAACGCAAGCCGGCGCGATCAAGTACGTCGTGTGGGGCACCGGCAATTACACCCTGCCGAATGGCGTGACGCAAATGACGAGCGTGATTCAAAAAGCCGATGGCACTTTTGCGTGGCAAGCGGCGCAAGCCGGCAAAGCGATTACATTGTCCGCGAATCCGGTGTTGATCAAATAAGTGTTTTGAAATTCGTGCGCGGCTTGAAAAGCCGCGCCACATTTCAAGGAGCAATTCCATGGATCACTATCTTTTGCAAAACTGGGTCGTGTGGTGGCAGAATGTTCAAATCGCGTTAGCAAGCGGCGGTTGGCACATGCTTCGCGATTTTGAACAGAACGCACGCGCGAATCCGGCGCGCGATGTCGGCAATGTGATCACCGGCACCGGCGCGGGCGCGACCGCGACGAGTCAAGCGTTTCAACAATTGTGGGGCGTGCAATCGCCAACGGTTGAAGCCAGCGATGGAGGGAATGCGATCCGCAACACGGTGATTGAATTTATCCAGCAAGGGCTCGACCTGGTCGCGGGGTCAAACACAAGTTCGGCATCGTCCGCGCCCAGTGTTCCCGCGCCGAGTTCTGCCGCGCCGAACTTGTCCGATCTGCTTGCGCCGGAACAAGGTGGCAACACGACCGCACCCTCTGGTTCGCTCTCGGATTTTCTGCCGCCCGAATCCGGCGCGACCAATCGCAAACCGTAATCAATCACAATCCCTTCGCGAAAATCCATGTTTCCCCGAAGGGGAGAAACCTGGATTTTGGAAAAAGTACGCAAACAACCAAAGGAGTTGCGCGATGTCACTCGCGATTCGATTCGCTTATGCTGGTGTTTGGTTCATCGTCGTCGTCATCACATTTCTCGTGATGGGCGTTCTGCCCTCGCTCTTCAAAGCGATCTGGTTTGCCGCGTTCTATCTGACGCTCACCTTGCCCGCGCGCACATTACGCGTGTCGTCGTTCGGGCTATTATTTTTCGCGGGCTTGCTGGTGGTGAGTCACCTCACGCTGGCATTTCAATTTACATTCACGAGTTTATTTTTGCCGCCGCTCTGGAGCAACGACGGCAGATTCTGGCACACGGTTTTTCTCGCGCCGATCACCGAAGAATTTGCCAAGCTTGCGGCGTTGCTCATTCTGCTGTTGATTTGGAAAATCAATCGCGCGCGCTTGGCGTTCGGCGCGACCGATGTGATGTTGTGCGGCTTGGCGATTGGCATTGGGCTGAACATGTTTGAAGATATGCTGATCGGCTCTGCGACGATCACGACGCCGGGAATTGTAACGAACATCCTGGTGCCGTGGACGGAAATGCAAACCGCGCGCGGGCGCCCCGATGTTGTGTTCATCGGACACGCGGCAAGCGCGGCGTTCATCGGACTCGCGCTGGGCTGGGCGCGTTATCTGCCGCGCGTGATTCGTTATTTGCCCACGCTCCTGGTCTGGCTGTGGATGATCTGGAGTCACGCGCTGTATAACGGTCAAGATGAATTTGCGCGCGGGCACCTCGTCTTTTTCACCGCGCCGTTGACCTGGATCACGCCATATATTTTTTTCATCGCCGCGAGCGCGACCGCCGCGTTCGAAGCATTTCTGTTGCATTATCGCGTTACACCGGTCGAATATCGCAACCTGACGCGCCGCTTGGCATACGCGCGCCTCTGGCTCCGCCGACATCCGCGCGATCGCGCGCAAGCAGAGCGCGGTGTTACCGGCATCATCGCGGCATTGGAGCGCGATTGAAATACAACACGTTCGCCAATTTTTACGCGACCGGAATTTTTCCCACGGATACAACGGAACGCGGATATTTTTATTTATCCGTGTTCCTTTGAATCCGTGGGAAAGATTTTGACAAAGGGATTGAATCAAGACCGGTTTACAATAGACATTATCGGAAATAACGTGGCGCGGCTTTTCCAAGCCGCCGAATGCGGGCTACGCTCTGCGAGCCCGCGCCACATCAATTCATTTATTTCCGATAATGTCTAATTTTTTACGCGGCGGTTACACCCCACTCATTCGCGTCTCACCTCGCGCGAATAAATTGGGATCAAAACATTCACGCGGAGGAAAAAATGAAATACTCGCTCGGTCTGCTCATCGCCTTGTGTCTCGCGCTCGTCGGATGCAATTTGTTGCCCGCCGCGACTGCGACGCCAACCATCGCCGCGCAAGTTCCGCCGCCGCAACCGACGCGCGCGCTTGAGCCGGCGCAAACGCCCGCGCCCGGCACGAAACCGCAAATTACCCCGGGCGATCAACCGAAACCACAAATCACGCCGGGCAATCAACCGCCCGCGAACAAACCGCAAATCACACCGAGCAATCAACCGCCTGCCGGGGTGAAACCACAAATCACGCCGGTCAATCAACCACCGTTCGGCGCGAAACCGCAAATCACGCCGCCGGGAAATTTTGGCGCGACCGGAAAAACCTACAGCGTTACGAATCCGACGACGAACGCGAAATTGCACGTCCAGGTTTTCGCGCCCGCTGACGCTGGCTCGAAAAAATATCCCGCGCTCGTGCTGGTGCCGGGCGGTACCGGCGATAGCAGTGGATTTGTGCGCGATGCGAGCGAACTGATGAACGCGGGATTCGTCGTGGTGATTTTCGATCCCGATGGACGTGGCAAGAGCGAGGGCGTCGAAGATTTCAACGGACACAAACACCAGGATGGACTCGCGGCAGTCGCGCGTTTCACCGCGACCTTGCCCGAAGTGGACGCGAAAAAAATCGGCATCGCAACTTTTTCGTACGGGATTACGATGGGCGCGGGCGCGCTCGCGCGTTATCCTGATCTCCCGGTAAAATTCTTGCTTGATTGGGAAGGTCCCACCAATCGCAATTACACGACGACCGGATGCGGCACGAGCCGGCAAGCAGGAATCCAGTGGCAACCTTGCACGGACAACGCATGGTGGTCGGAACGCGAAGCGATCACATTCATCGCAAAAGTGCGCGTGCCGTACCAACGCATTCAATCGGAAAAAGATCATGTGCAACCGAACAACAACCACGCGCTTGAAATTGTCAACGCCGCCGTGCAAGCGAAACTGCCGTTCGTACGACTGAACGATTATCCGGCGAATCAAACGTACGATGTGAAAAATCCGCCAAAGATGTTTGCCGAAGACCAGGATCGCCAGCGCACCGCGTTCGTCGCCAAGTACGCGCTCGAGTTGGCGAACTGGTAATTTCAGATTTCAGATCGCAGATTTCAGATTGCGAATTATGGACAAACGATTTTTTATCCTCATCGCGATTCTGTGGATCGCGACCGCGTGCAATGTGCGC
>JACRPR010000226.1 GCA_016223105.1 Chloroflexota bacterium
ATCGTCTGAGTGAGCCCATTGTACCTTTGCAAACACAATTCAAACGGTTCGAACGGCGACGGAATGTGTTCACGATGTGGTGAACCCTGCCTGACCTAAACCAATACCAAAAAGTGTTCACGATGTGGTGAACCCTGACATTTACCAATTACTTGAATTTGCGAATCACACGCGCGGGCTGACCGACGGCGAGCGAATCGGGCGGCACATTTTTCGTAACGACCGATCCCGCGCCGGTGTGGGCGCGCGCGCCAATCTCAACCGGCGCGACGAGCATCGTATCACTGCCGATGAACGCGCGCGCACCGATCACCGTGCGCGATTTTTTCTTGCCGTCGTAATTGCAAGTGATCGTCCCCGCGCCGATGTTGACGTGCGCGCCGAGTTCCGCATCGCCGATGTAACTGAAATGTCCGATGTGTGTGGCTTCGCCGATGTACGAATTTTTCACTTCGCCGAAATTGCCGACGTACACATCGCGCGCGAGATGCGCGCCCGGGCGCAGATCGGCGAACGGTCCGACGCGCACGTGCTCTTCGAGTTTCGATTCGCGAATCACCGACGCGATGATCGTGCACGCGTCGCCGATGTCGGACGCGCGAATGATCGCGTTCGGACCGATGCGACACTGCGCGCCGATGCGCGTCGCGCCGTGAATGTGCGTGTTCGGTTCGATCACCGTGTCCATTCCGATGGTCGCGTCCGCGTCAATGTACGTCGTCGCGGGATCGATCAACGTAACTCCCGCGTCCATCCATCGTTCGTTGATGCGGTCGCGCATAATTTTTTCCGCGCGCGCGAGATGAACGCGTGTGTTGATGCCGATCACTTCGGACAGATCGTCCAACACAAGCGCTTCGATCATTTTATTTTCGCGCGTCGCCAGCGCGACCAGGTCGGTCAAATAGTATTCGTGTTTGTGTCCTTGCGGCGTCAACTGCGCGAGATGATCCCACATCCACGCGGCGTCGAAACAATACACGCCGCAATTCAATTCACGAATCGCGCGTTGCTCCGCCGTCGCATCTTTTTCCTCGACGATCCCGGTCACGCGAAAATCAGAATCGCGCAGGACGCGCCCAAAGCCCATCGAATCGTCGGCGCAAACGGTGAGCATCGTGATCGTCGCGCGCGATTGCGCGTGCAAGATCGCAAGTTTTTGTAACGTCGTGGTTTGCAACAACGGCATATCCGCGTACATCACCAACACGGTGTCCGCGCGGTCGCGCAAAACCTCGCGCGCTTGGAGAACCGCATGCCCGGTGCCGCGTTGTTCTTTTTGTTCGATGAATTGGAGGTTGGAAGTTGGAAGTTGGGAGTTGGAAATTATTGTGCGAACCTGGTCGCCGCCGTGACCGATGACGAGCACGGTGGGCGCGGCGTTGAGATCGCCTGCGGCGTCGAGCGCGTAGAGCGCCATCGGTTTTCCGGCGACCGGATGCAAAACTTTGGGCATGGACGATTTCATCCGCGTGCCTTGTCCCGCGGCGAGAATTACGGCGGCTAATGTCATAGTGTTTTCCTGTTTGTAGCATCGCCCCTTGTGGGCGATCTTGACGCGATCGTCCACAAGTAAACGTCCACGAGTAAACGTCCACGAGTAAACGCCCACAAGGGGCGATGCTACTTGATTTTGAGATCGTTCACGAACAATGCGCCCGCGCTCGGCGCGCGCAAATCGAATAAAGTACACAGCCCGCGATCCTGGGTCGGCAGTTGAATCGTTTGTTCAACCAGGATTGCATCATTCACACGCACGCGCACCGTGTGTTGCCCCGCGCCGCGCCAGAATAGCGCGAGCGAAAATTCTTCGCCGGCGCGCAGTTCGCTTGGAGCGAGCGTGAATCCGATCAAGCGCGTGTTTGGCGCGATCACCACATCGAGCGGTTGCGCGGGTTCGAGATGTTCGAGCAAATTGCCGGGCGATGCTTCCGCGCGAAAATCGCCGAGCGCGATTGGCTCGCCGAGCGTCTGCATCGTTTTCGGATTGTACGCTTCAACTGTCACGCGATAATTTCCGGCGGGCGCGCACGCGTTCAAACCCGGATAAAATTTTTCGATGATGATGTCGCCGATTTGCCACTGCGTCGTCGCGTAACTGCTATTGCCCGCCCACTTGTCGTCCTGACCCCCCACGCGATTTTTTTCGTCGCGCGCTTTGATCGAAAACGTGTACTCGTCGGGAATCGGGTTGAGCGCGCGCAAAAAAAGTGTTGTGGTGAGATTGCGCCCGCCCGCGCCTTCGGGCGCAAGCGTGTAACCGATCAGTTCGATCAAGTTGCCCCAGTGTGTGTGTGCGCGCGCTTGTGGTTGCAGAAAATCGCCGCCGTGCGCGAGCGCGGTGAGCGGCTCGTTTTCGTCCGGCAGATTTTGCGCGGGCACGCGATAAAGCAAAAGTAGTGGCGCGCCATTTGCGTTCGTTGCTTGCGCGCGCGCGCCGAGCGAACCCAAACGCGTCGCGAGCGTTTCGAGTTTGCGCGCTTGCTCGATTGGAAACGCGTACAGCGCGTCTTTGTCTGCGCGACCCGGCAGGACAATTGTATCGCGGGATTCAAAAGATTTCAATGGCGTGTCGCGCGTGAGCAAAGAAATCGTGCCGTTCTGATGCCACAGCGGCGCGAGAAAAATCGTCGCGCGCGGCGCGGTTTGATTGAGCCATTGCGCGGTTTCAACTTTATCCGCGTCGAACGCGAAATACGTGTCCGGCGAATTTGCAAACACATCGAAATAATCGCGCGCGGTGATCGTCGCGCTGAGCGCGATGAAAATGCCGAGTGCGGTCGTCGCGATTTTTTTTTGCTGGACGCGATCCCAGAGCGCGACCGCGCCGAGCGCAGGCAGAAGCATCACGACCGGCGAGCCGACCATCACGCGCCCGTTGTTCGGCGCGTCATCGCTGATGAGCGAAAGCGCGAGCGCGCCGCCCAGCCAAATCGCGAGCCAGATCGCGCGTCGACGATCCAGCGCGAACGCCCACACGATCACGCCCAGCGCGAACAACGCACCCGCGAACGGATCGAAAATCGGACGGTAGGGTAAATTTCGCAAAACGCCGCTATCGCCGGTTATGAAAAACATTTTCAATACGCGAATCGCGTTTTCGGTGAGCGCGATGAGGATGTTTGGATTGACGTCGCCGTGCGGGATAAAGATCGAAACCTCCGCGGTGTGCGAAAAAAAATCGTCGGGATGCGCGAGATAGTGCGCGCCGAGCGGCGCAAAGACGATCAGCGCGGTGACGCCAATCGCGAACAAACCGACGAGATATGCGCGCGCGGATGCGCGATCAACTAAAATATAAAACGCGATCAGCGCGACAATCGCGATGGGGATGATGCGCGCGGACGGATAGGTGTAGAGCGCAATGCCGGTAAAGACGCCGGTCAAAATAAAATCGCGCGTGCGTCTTTGATTGAGCGCGCGCCAGAACATCCAAAAGGTCAGCGTCGCCATCAACACGGTGAGCGGGATGCGTTCGCCGTAACGGTTGTAAAAAATGTGCCAGAATGAAATCGCGGTGAAGAGCGCGGACAGTAACGCGACGCGCGTGTCGAACAGCGCGTTCGCGAATCCGTAAATCGCGATGAGCGTGAGAACGCCGATGATGCTCGCGGTGAGTTTGATCGCGAGCGGCGAGTCCACGCCGAAGAGCGCGGCGAAGGGAAGCGCGAGATACACAAAGAGCGGTTCACTGCCGCCGGGCGCGGTGAAGAAAATGTGAAACTCGCCGTCCAAAAGATGCGCGAGATCGAGCGAGTAAAATGCTTGATCGAATTGAAAACCGGGAGGCAGTTCGGCGAGCCGGAAAAAACGCAAGCCCGCGCCGAGCGCGAGGATCGCGATGAGCAATAATTTGTCGCGCGGAATTTGAGATGACATATCAGCGGAATGAAAATCGCAGATTGCGGATTGCCGATTGGGTTCAATCTGCAATCTACAATCTGCAATCTAAAATTAGGAACTGGGGATGGAAGATTCGAACTTCCGTCAACGGATCCAAAGTCCGGTGTGCTACCACTGCACCAATCCCCAACAGCGAGGCGCATTTTAGCACAGGACGCGGGAACGCGCAAATAAGCGATGAAGGTTGAAATAGATTGCGTCTTTTATTTCAAGAGACTATCTCCAGGTCATCTCCATACCGGAACTAATCGCACAAATAAAAGGTGAGCGCGATGCTCCCGCTGAGATTGGAGTATGTCATACGCGCGTTCAGCGTGTTGAGCGGATCGAGGTTTTGCGCGATGAGTGTGGAGTAGAGCGTGGCGATTGCGCGTGCGCGCGAGGGCTGGCATCGCGCGCGGCGATCAGCCACGCGACCAGGGCGAACGCGAGCAAGAGGATGCGCGAGAGTAAACGTGCGTTGGGTTTGAACATAGATTGTTCCTCCGTGAATTACTTTTGATATGCGTGCTTCCCAGGTGATCGCCGTGCAAGTACGTAACCGCGCTTCCTTGCTTCATCGCGACGCGGCGGGGATGACAACGGATGAAATCGGATTCAACGGACAAAGCAGGCGCGCGGTGTCCGTTAAATCCGTACTTGTCCGTTGTGCTTCACGCGCGCGCTGTCCGCGTTGTAACTGTAATCGGTTTGTGTGCCACTAACCGTGACGCGATACAAACGATTCTCTTGATCATACAACAGGGCATCGCTTCCGCGCGAAATCCTATTGCCGTTCGCATCGTATGTCCAACTCGTGGTGTACGCGGGCGCGCCGGTAATTGCATCAATCTAGCGCGTTACCCATCCTTGTTCGCCATAAACTCAAGAAATCGGATCAGAGGCATTGCCGGAGTGCTAATTGCTCGTTCAGGAAATGTTTTCGCCTTTTGACTTGAGGTATTTTCCCAATTCGCTGTTTTCCCAATACGATTCAGAAACGACATACTTGTCACCCACACGCTCATAAATAGGGTGATTCTTGCGCGATTGATTCAGAAGGTGCTTGCACATATCAAGCTACCGTGCAAAGTCTCCGCGCAGGATCGGCTCACAGTACTGACGCAAAGCAGAGGCATAAACAGAGAGACGATTTTCCTCCCATGCCTTCTGCCTGGATAGCGTGATCGGAAGCGGTACAAAGCGAGTGCGATCTCTCCTTGCTAAACGTTCGCTTATTGGGTGTTCCCTGAAGAATCGCTCGCGCCATTCGATCTCCTCCTCAGTCCAGATGTACGGTTCAACGTCAAGGCTAATCTCCCTACCGGTATAAAATCCCGCAACCGTTTCTTAGTGGGCCAATGAAACACGCCGGGAAAGGTCGAGTAATCGTATACGAAATCGTATCGCCGAACCAATTGCAACCCGCTCGCGGTTGTTTTCACGTCCACCCGATCTAACTTCCAGCGTTGGATTGGACTCTCGCATTGTGTATTCGTCGCGTAAAACCGATAGTCGTTGCGCGCGGAATACGTGAACGCAATCTCGGTGAGGTTCGCGTTGTACCGAATGAACTGCGGATATACGCCGTCGTCGAACGCGAACGAACCGCCCTGACCGCAATCGGATATTTTGGTGTCGTGCAAATACGTGAACGCGATTTCGTTGGCATGCGGGTCAATGGCTTTTTCGAGATGCCAAGCGTACGTCTCTTGCCGCGTGTGATTCGGATCGCCATCGCGCCGCCATTGTACGGCGCGGCTATTCGCGGAATAACCGTACTGATACTGTGTGCCGTCTTCCGTAATGACAAGCCAGCGATCATTCGTCGCATTGTACGTGATGCGCCAATACTGTTTCGACCAGGTATGGTACACGGTCGTATCCGTCGCATCGCGTACTAGCTCATACCCCGCGCCGTTCAGGACCAATTTGAAAATATCATCACTCGAGTCGAAAGTACTGCGCGTGTTACGCGCGATGTAATTCGTCGTCAACGCCCAGCCCGCGCCGACCAGCGACATCTGCGCGCTTTCTTCGACCATATCCACACCGCTACTCGAATACGCGAGCGCGAGGCGCGGCGCGAGTCCATTTCGACCGGGTGGCACGTCGAGCGCGTAACTCGCGGTTGCCGAACCGTTGAACAAATCGGTCTGCGCGGATGCGACGTTGGGTAAATAATTTTGAATGTCCGGCGCGCTGGTCAAACCGTAATCGGAAAAGTGATTCGTCTGCGCGCTGACGGTGCGCGTGCGCGTGTCCACGGCGCTCGGAATAACCTGCCATTGTTTTTTGCTCGGATCCCAATACGCGAGCGCCAGGTGCTGTTCGTTCACGCCCTTGAGCGAACTGGGATCGTACCGCACGCGAATTGTGACCGGCTTGTTGAACTGGGTCGTCTCTTTCCTGGGGTTCGCGCGCTCGAACGCGCGGAGTGAAAATGTATAGAGGATCGCCTGCGAATGGGGACGCGCTTGGGTTGCGTCTGGCTTGAGCGTTGCGGTCGCGGCGATCGCGCGCGTCGCAGTGATCGTCGCGGTGCGCGCGAGTGTCGCGGTCGCCGAAGCGGTTGGCGTGCGCGTAACGATTGCGGTAGAAGAAAGCGTGGTCGCGGTGCGTGTTAGAGTTGGCACAGGTGTTGATGCGCGCGAAGGGGTAGGAGAAATCGTCGCGCGCGGCGTCTGCGTCCGCGTAATGGTTGTCGTCGCGCGTGGCGTGCTCGTGCGCGTCGCGGTAGGAGAACTCGGCGCGATAGTCAAAGCACCCTGAGCGATAGTCGAAGGGGTCGCGCTAGGCGTTGGCACAGTTTGTGCGGAGGCGGTTAGTGTCCCTCTTCAAGTTACACAAGACGAAGAGGAGCATCAGAACGAACCAGGTCACCAATCCGCGATAGAACAAAGATTGATCGCGCATCGCGCACCTCCAAAAGTGAAATCTCGAATGTCGTGCGTGCCGTGCTGATCGTACTGGCTCACCAACTTGCGCCGATTATAGCACAGGGTTTTGCATTTTGTGCCAACGCGTTTAGCGATTTTTCGCCCCGGCAGGATAAATTATCTTAACGTGCTCAAAAATAAAAACCTGCCAGGTTTGCAAAATCTGGCAGGCCTTTATTTTTTTCTCAGGACTTGCTTGTCACGCTTCGCGCGAACCAAGTGAGGAATCGTGATTTTTGTAGCGAGACGCTTCGCGTCGCAAAAACCGCTCAAAATGACATCGGAGCCAAAGTCCTATTTCTATTTCTTATTTCGCGATCCAGCCAATCCAAGCCCCAGCACGATCACACCCGCGACCACGAGCAAGCCCGTGCACGCGAGCGCGAGCGGTCCGCCGATGTCACCGCCGGTCGGAATTTGCGTGGAGGGCGCGACGGTCGCGACAGTGCGCGCTGGTTTGAGCGTGCGAATGTACGCCGCCGAATCCGCGATTTCTTGTTCGCTCAACGGACCGCCGGCGAATTTCGCCCACGCGGGCATCCGCGAGCCGGCGACGCCGCGCGCAATCGTCGCGTCGAGAAATTTTTCCGGATCAATGCCCGACCACTCTTTTTGTAGAGTCGCGCCAACGCGGCCTTCACCGCGTTCGCCGTGACAGACCGCGCAATTTTCGGCGTACACTTTGGTACCACGCGTCGCATCGCCCGGCGGAAAACTTGGCGGCGGCGGTGGCAGAGGCGCGGGGGTCGCGGTGGGACCCGTTGGCGCAGTTGGCGCTTGGCGTCCCAACGAATTGACGAACGCGACCAGGTCGTCAATTTCCGCGTCGCTCAACGGGCCGCCTTTGCCTTTTGCCCACGCGGACATCACACTGCCGGCAACACCGTTCGAAATAATTTCTTTCACCAGCGCGTTTTGGCGAATCGAAGGAAATTCTTTCGCCAGCGTCGCGCCGATACGACCTTGCCCGCGATCGCCGTGACAGACCGCGCAATTTTTAAGGTACACATCTTTGCCGCGCGCCGCATCGCCTTGCGCGGACACGGTCGCAAAAATGCCGGTCGTCATCAGCATCAGCATCAATGCGAATACGAGCGCTTGGAATAATTTCATCGGCTCTGGCTCCTCGTCATAAGATTGCCCCAAATATACCACAGACGCGCGATTTATTCAACCAGAATCCGGCGCGCTAAAATTAGCGGCTCACAAATTCGCGCGCGATGAATCCCGCGTGCGAATTTTCAAACAGCAATGTTTTGAATCGCGCGAGCAATTCCGGCGCGGCGCGCGCGCCGACGCGCGCGACGAGCGCGTTGTCGGGATACCACGCGATATTCGGTTCGTCGGTGTCGAAAAATTCAAACCCAAATTTTTGAAAGAGCCGATGCAAACCTTCGCGATATTCGCGTACCGAAACGCCGCTCTCCTCAAAATCCCAACACCAGCGATAACCGGTCGCGATCACAATCGCGTCCGCGTACGCGTCGCCGGCAAAGGTCGCGCGCAAAATCGCTTCGGCGACGCGCCGCCGCCGCCAAGTGCGACTCACTTCGATGCCGCCGAGTTCGTACAATCCTGGGATGTGATCGCGGCCCCAGCGCACGTCGGGATCGGGCAAGCCAAGCGTAACGTAACCGACAATCGCGCGATCATTGCGCGCGACGGTTACGTTGCCGCCCGGTAACGCCGCGATTTTTTTGAGCGCGGCAAGTTGCACATCGGGACGATTGTGCCAAAAAAATCCCAGCCCCGCGTCAATGCTCAAGGTTTCCAAAACCTGGGTCGGACACGCGGGCTGGATGATCAATGTCGCTTGTGGTGTAATCAGTTGTTCCATCAATTAGAAATGTCATTGCGAGCGAAGCGAAGCAATCCCCAATGTGGCGATTTCTCGCTCCGCTCGAAATGACAAGAGAGTGTTACAAATAATTATGGTTCTCCGGGAATTAGTGGGGTTAGTCGCGTAGCATAGCGCCTTGTGCGCGTACTTTTCCATTTCAACGCCCACAAGGGGCTATGCTACCCCACTAATTCCTGAAGAGCCATAATTATTTTGTTTCGCGTACCGTTCGAGTTCGGCGTGGAATTGCGGCGCGGCAATCGCGATGAGCGCGCGCACACGCTCGCGCACCGATTTGCCGTACAACGACGCGACGCCGAACTCGGTAACGACGTAATGCACATCGCCGCGCGACGTAACGACGCCTGAACCTGGTTTGAGTTGCGGCACAATGCGCGACAGTTTGCCGTCCTTCGCCGTCGCGGGCAACGCGATAATCGGAATGCCGCCGCGCGCGCGTCCCGCACCGCGAATGAAATCAATTTGTCCGCCGATGCCGGAATAAAACGCCAGACCAATCGAATCCGCGCAGACTTGCCCGGTCAAATCCACTTCAATCGCGGAGTTGATCGAAACCATATTATCGTTTTGTGCGATGATGAACGGGTCGTTCACGTAATCGCTCGGATGCAATTCGATCATCGCGTTGTCGTTCGCGAAATCGTACAAGCGTTGTGAGCCGAATAAAAATCCCGAAATGATTTTTCCCGGATGCAGGGTTTTCTTGTCGTTCGTGATCACGCCGCGCTCGACCAGGTCAATCACGCCGTCGGAAAATAATTCGGTGTGAATTCCCAGATCGCGTTTGTCGTCCAACTGTCCAAGCACCGCGTCGGGAATCGAGCCGATGCCGAGTTGCAGAGTCGCGCCGTCGGGAATCAGGTCAACGATATTTTTTCCGATTTGTTTGTGCGTTTCCGACGCGCCGCCTTGCGGGGCTTCGACCAACGGATAGTCCACCTCGACCACGTAATCGAGTTTGCTGATGTGAATGAACGAATCGCCCAACACGCGCGGCATCCGCCGATTGACTTCGGCGATCACGATGCGCGCGGCTTGCGCCGCCGGTTTTGTGCAACCGACCTCGACGCCGAAGGAACAAAAACCGTGTTCGTCCGGCGGCGAGACCTGGATGATCGCGACATCCACCGGCAAAGTGCCATCGCGAAACAGGCGCGGAATTTCGGAAAGAAAGATCGGCATAAAGTCCGCGCGTCCGGCTTGCACGGCGGCGCGCACATTTTCGCCGATGAACAACGCGCGATGACGAAAACTCGCGGCATGTTCCGGTGCGACGTGCGGCGCGGGACCGAACGCGAGCGCGTGCACAATTTCGACAGCGCGCAATTCATTCGCGCGCGCGA
>JACRPR010000011.1:0-8201 GCA_016223105.1 Chloroflexota bacterium
TTGACGATTTCGCTCACCACCTCCGCGCGCGCGGTGAGAACGCCGTACTCGCGATTCGTGTTGAACGACGACGCGGTGATATTGTGCGTCATAATGAACGCGACCTGGTCGTCAAGCACCATACTTTTTTCGTGCGTAAAGCGAAAATCATAACTCGCCCAGCGAAACTTGATCGGCGTGCCTTTCATCGCGTTGAAAATGTCCACGTTCGTGCCGCCAGAGCCGAACGGATTCAGTTCCATCAGCACCCGCACATCTACGCCGCGTTTCGCCGCGGCGATCAACGCGTTTTGAATATCATCGCGCGTGAACAAGTACATTTTGAATCGAATGGATTTTTTCGCGCTCTCAATCGCTTTGAGAATAATGTTCGAGCCGGCTTCCGGCATCGTGTACACGACGAGGCAATTGCACGTTTGCGCGCGTTGCCACAGTTGATCCGCGCTGAGCGGCGTGAGTGTTGGGAGCGCGGTCGGCGTCGGTGGAACGCGTGTTGCTGGGAGCGCGGTCGGCGGTACAGATGTTGCCGGGACAATCGTCGCGATGGCTGGCGCGCGCGTTGGCGGAAGCGGGGTCGCAGTTGGCGGAATTGGGGTTGGCGCACTGCAACCGATCAACGCGATCAAGAGCAATGCAAAAAGCAAAATTCGTATTCGCATAAATCAAACCTCGGCTTTGAGTCTTGCGCGCGATTATACCATAACGCCCAAGAATTTGGAAAATCAAATTTGATTTTCACGATGCGCGGTGATACAATCAGCCAAAGGAGATTTGGCAATGCACCTTACTCATCTGACGCTCGCGAATTTTCGGAATTACGCGCACCTCGAACTCGATCTCGATCCCGGCGTGACGTTGTTGCAAGGCAACAATGCGTGCGGCAAAACGAGTTTGCTCGAAGCGATTTTTTATCTCGCGACTTCAAAATCGCCGCACGCGGGCGCAGATCGCGAATTGATGCGGTGGGCTAGCGACGAGCCGATTCCATTCGCGCGCATCGAATCCCAGGTCGTCAAAGCGAGCGGCGCGCCAACGCAGATCGAAATCGTGTTAGTGCAAGCGACGGATGAGAAAAAAGAAAACGCGAACAAACCGAACGGACGCGTCAGCAAACGAATCAAAGTGAACGGGATTCCGAAACGCGGTTTGGATTTGCTCGGCGAATTGAACGTTGTTTTGTTTTTGCCCGAAGACCTCAACCTGGTTTTTGGATCGCCGGGGGATCGGCGGCGGTATCTCGACATCACGTTATCGCAAATTGATTCGCGCTATGGTCGCGCGTTGACAAAATATAATCAAGTGCTTGAACAGCGCAACGGTGTTCTGCGCGAATTCAAAGAGCGCGCGTACAATCCGCAACAACTCGACGTGTACACGCAACAACTGATCGCGGAAGGCGCGTATGTAACCGCGCGTCGCGTCGAAGCGATCACGCGGTACAATCAACTCGTCGCGGAGATTCACCCGCGCTTGACCGAGGCGCGCGAGCAATTACGGCTCGTGTATCAACCCAGCATCGTCGCGGACGGCGAGCCGGACATTGCCGCGAGTTTCAAACGTCAACTCGCCGAACTACGCGCGCGCGAGTTGAGCGCGGTGGTGACGCTCGTCGGTCCGCATCGCGACGATGTGCGCTTTTGGTTGGATCGCCCGAACGCGCCGGCGATGGACGCGAACACGTACGCGTCGCGCGGGCAGGGGCGCACGATCGCGCTCGCGCTCAAACTCGCGGAGGTCGCGCTGATGCGCGCCGAGACCGGCGAAGCCCCGGTGTTACTGCTCGACGATGTGATGTCGGAACTCGACGCGCCGCGGCGCGCGGCAATCGCGCAAACAATGATCGACGCGCCGCAAGCGATCATTACCACGACCGACCTCGATCATTTCACGCCGGAATTTATCGAACGCGTGCGCGTCCTGCGCGTATGCGATGGCGCGATTGTGTAGCGAAAGCGGATGAACCCAGAAATCGCGCGCATAATCGAATCGCTAATCATTTTGTTGGCAAGTTTATGTGTCGGCGCAATCGCGTCCGCGCTCATTGCGCGCACGCGCGTTTCACTTTCGCCGCGTTGGATCAGAACAATCAATTGGCTCGCGGCAGGCAGTATCGTAATTTTTGGTTGGCTATTTTGCGCGCAGGGTTTGCGCCGGTTCGAAACGCTAAATTTGTTCGGCGACGATTTCGCGTTTTTCAATCAGGCGATTTGGAATTCACTGCGCGGGCGTTTGCTCGAAAATACCGCCTACCTCGACAGCGCGACGATCCTGGGGCATCATTTCTCGCCGCTCCTGCTCGCGCTCGTGCCGTTGTATCTTTTCGATCACGCGCCGCGCATCTTGGCGATTCTGCCCGCGCTCGCCGTCGCGGGTGCGGCGTTTCCACTTTATTGGTTTGCACGCCACCAACTTGGCGCGCCGCGCGCGTTCGTCATCCTCATCGCGTTTTTTCTTGCGCCGATCACGCAAGCCCTGGGCACGGGACAATTTTACGAAATCGTTCTCGCGGTGCCGCTCTTGATGTTCGCGTTATTTTTTTTAATGCGCCAACGCTACGCGCCGTTCCTGGTTTGTCTCGCGCTCGCGATGTTGGTGAAAGAAGAAGTGCCGATTCTGGCGATCGGCATCGGCATTTACATCGCGCTCATCCAACGCAAACGCGCGCCGGGTTTCACGCTCGCCGCGAGTGGATTGATCATTTTGCTCGCACTGTTGCTGTGGGTGATTCCATTTTTTCAGGGCGGCACGAATTATTATTTTTTTGGTGGAAGCGCGGAACGACCGGGGATGAATGTGTACGGCTACCTCGGAAATAATCTCGGACAAATTTTAACCACCGTGCTCACGCGTCCCGACCTAGTTTTGCAACACGTTCTCATCGAACCTAAAATTCAGGCGTTGCTTTTTTTGATTGTCCCGCTCGGCGCGCTTCCGTTGCTTGGAATTGAAATGACCGCGATCGCGTTCCCGACGCTCGCGTACATTTTGTTGGCGGACTCGCCGCCGGTTTATGCGCCCAACGCGTTTCATTACGCGCCGGTCGTGCCGTTTCTTTTTTTTGGATTGGTGATCGGTCTGCGCCGAATTATGTTTTCGCGCGCGGCGCCGAGCGTTTTTATTTTGGCGGCGAGCATCATCGCGGCGTTTGTTTTTAATCAAGGCGAACCGTTCGCGTTGATTGATCCCCAGCGGTTCCCGATCACCGTGCATAGCGCGCGCGCCGAACCGATCGCGCGAATGATCCCACCGCGCGCGGTCGTGCTCGCGCAATCGGAATTGATGTCGCTCGTTTCGACGCGACAGTTTGCGTATGGGATGCCGTCCATTCCTTGTGTCGGCTTGGCAGATTATCTTTTCGCCGATACGCAACGCCCGTGGTTCGCGTATCGCCAAACGCAATGGGAAGAATCTTTGCGGTCGCCAATTTTTGAAACGGTGATTGAGCAAGACGGTTACATTCTCAAGCAACGTATTCCGCCCGCGCAAAAAATTGATCTCAATTTCGCGGATCGAATAACGTTGATCGGTTACACGCCGAATGTGAACGGGACATTGATCGGCGGTGCGGCGGTTCAACCGGTGTTGACTTGGCGTGTCCAGCGCGCGATGCGCGAGCAATTGATTCGCGTCGCGCGCATCACGGACGAGCAAGGACATTCCTGGTTGGTGGATGAACGCGCGCCGGGCGAATGTGCGACCGATCAATTGAGCGCGGAAATACGCGTGAGCGATCAACTGCATTTCGATTTGCCCCCGACGATGCCGAGCGGCAACTATCGTTTGAGCGTCGGCGTGCAAAGCAAAACGACGCGCGATTATTTGGCGATGCAAGGACGCGCCGAAGAAATTTTTCTAACCGCGTTCACGGTTCAAAAAAACACCGCGTCATTTACCGCGAGTCAATTGAAAATCGAAATGCCCTTGTTCGTGGATCTGGGCGAGGCGCGTTTTCTCGGCTCGACATTTTTGCCGGAAAAAATCGCGCCCGGCGATACCATTGTGATTGGATTATATTGGCGCGCGCGTGTCAAACCGCGCGGCGATTATTTTGTCGCCGTGCAAGTACGCGATTCTGCCGGGCGCATCGCGGCGGAACATCACGCGCGCCCGGCGAACGGCGCGTATCCGACGACGCGCTGGGTCGCCGGCGAAGTCTTGCTCGATTGGCACGATGTGATTCTGCCGAGCGCGCTCGCGCCGGGCGCGTACACCCTCCACGTCGCGTTGAGCGACGCGGCGAGCGGCGCGGTCTTGGGCGAAACCATGTTCGCCAAAATTTCAATCACGCCGCGTTAAACAAATGGCAACCGTTTGGATCGAGTTCCCGATCATTTTAATCACCTTGAGCGCGCTCGTGTTTTTGCCGGGCGCGCGATTGACGTTGTGGATATTTCCCGGCAATCGTTTGGATTGGTTCGAGCGCGTCGCCATCGGTTTCGTTTTGATGTGCGGCGCGCTTGCCGGATTATTTTTCGGCGCGCGCATCTTGGCTTGGGACTGGCGACAATTGCTCGGCGCGTGGATCGTCCTGGTTTTGCTTTTCAGCGCGATCACCGCGCTGACGCGCCGCGGAATTTTTCCGCCCGCGCGACGCGTTCAAAATTTTGATCGCGCCTTGCCGCGCGTGATCACGGACGATCCGGCGCACGCGCGTCCTGCTTCGCGCATCCTCGTTCTGCTGTTCATCCTGGTTTTACTCGCGGGCGCGTACCTCACCCATCTCGGACCGATTGACGAAGACGATTGGAGTTATTTTCGCGATGTGCGTGTTCTGGCAGACGCGCCGCAATTCGCGCCGGTGTCGCCAAGTGATCGCAACGTCATTCATCCGTGGTGGTTGATCCACGCGACGCTCACGCACGTTTTCGATTTTGACATCGTGCGGCTGGGGCAGGATTGGATGCCGGCGATTTTTGTCCCGGTTTCACTGCTGGCGTTTTACGCGCTCGCGCGCGCGCTGTTTCAAAATCGCAATCAAGCGCTTGCGGCGACCCTGCTCCAGTTTATTTTTTTCCTCACCGATTTATTCAACCCGCTTCAATATGTGCCAATGCCCGGGCAGTGGTTCTTGACGCGGATTGATCAAGATCACACCATCGCGCTCTTTTTATTTTTGCCGGTTTTGGTCGCACTGCTCGTGTGGTACTTGCGCGAAGGCGGGTGGGCGTTGCTCGGCGCGACCCTGCTCGCGCAGATCGCGTTGATCGCGACGCACGCGATGTTGGGAATCTTGCTCTCCGCGCTGACGCTCGTCCTGGTTTCGGCAAGCGAGCTGATTTTCACGCGACACGCGGCAAATCGGCAACGAATTTTCTGGCTCGGCGTTTGCGCGCTCGTTCTTTTCGCCGCAGTGTCCCCGGCGATTCCGACGATTTACAAACCGCGCGATACATTTCTCGCGGCGACGCGTATGGTTGAATCATTGCCGGACATTTTTCCAGTCAGTCATTTTCGCTACACATTTTTTTCGCCGACGGTCTTTACTCTGCGTGTGGATTTCCTGGGACAAGCGCCCGCGCTCGCCGCGCTTGTTTTGACGCTGGCGCTGATTCCTTTTCTGAAAAAAGATTTTGCGGCGCGGTATTTGTTTGTTACCAGCATCGGTATTTTGGGCATGCTGTATCTGCCGCCGCTTTTGCAAGCGCTCGAGGCGCGAATGGGCGAAACGGTTTTGCGTTTGTGGATTTGGAATCCCAAAGCGTTGAGCATCGCCTACTTTTTACCGGTGGGCTATGTGATTTTGCGCGATGGATGGATCAGTGCGCGCCAACGCGAATGGAATCGTTCGGTCGCGCGCGGCGCGTTGCTGTGCATTTTTTCGATTGGGTTGATCGCGCTTGCGCCGCTCTCATTGCGCCACGATTTTCCGCGCGAGTGGGGCGCGGGGCACGCGTTGCCGAACGGCGCGCCCGAAATTCTGCAAGCCCTTCGCAAACACACCGCGCCGGGCGAACGCGCGCGCGTGTGGGCGTGGTACGATATTTCTTCCGCGATTCCCGGTTATCGCGCGACCTTGTACCCTAATCTTTTTCGCGAAGACATTCGCGATACCAAGGGCCGCGATATGTTCCGGTTTTACGAGCCGATGTTGTTTTCGAATGTGCAGTTGGAAATTTTAACACAGTATCAGGTCAACTATTTCATTGTTAGCGCGGATCGCGAAATCATTGCCCAGTGCGATTTGTTGCCGGGATATTTCGAGGTGTTGGAGCGCAATGGGTATGGCGCGTTGTATCGCGTCGCACATCCGCTCCAAGTGAACGATCTGGTCGAAGCGAATACGATCGTGCTCGCCGGTGAATGGGACAGCGCGATTCGCGCGTACGACGCGATCCTCGCGGTCGAGCCGGATAATTCGCTCGCGCGCACTGGCTTGGGCATCGTTCTGCAATTGTTGGGCAAGCCCCAAGCCGCCATTCGCGAGTTGGAACGCGCGGTGCACATCGCGCCGACCAACGCGCAAGCGCACGCGCATCTCGTCCAATTGTATCGCCAACTTGGAATGCACGATCAAGCCGCCGCACACATTCCGGCGGCAGGACGGTTGATCGAACGCGCGCCAAAATAAAATGGTCGGGCAGTTTCGCCCGACCATTTTTATTTCCGCGCGCTATGCGCCCGGTTTCCGCGCGACAATTTTCGCGCTGTACACCGGCTCGATTGGATTTTCACCGCCCGCGATTTTTTCCACGCCGACAAAACCGGCGGCGCGCATTTTCGCGAGATAATCTTTTTCGACGAGCGCGCCGCTCACACAGGACGCCCACGATTCCAGATTCGCGCGCAGAATGTCCGGCATCGGCACGCGCGTAACAATGTCCGAGATCGCGACGCGGCCGCCCGGCTTTAACACGCGCAACGCTTCCGCGAAAACGCGATCCTTGTCCGGCGCAAGATTCACCACGCAGTTTGAAATAATCACATCCACCGTCGCGTCCTCAACCGGCAAATGCTCCAACTCGCCGTGCCGAAATTCAACATTCGTCGCGCCAACCTTCTCCGCGTTCTGGCGCGCGAGCGCGAGCATATCCGGTGTCATATCCACGCCGATCACGCGCCCGCTTGCGCCGACGTACTTGCTCGCGATAAAACAATCGAGTCCGCCGCCGCTCCCCAGGTCAAGCACGGTTTCGCCTGGTTGCAATTTCGCGATTTCGAGCGGCGTGCCGCATCCGAGCGACGCGTTCACAATGTCAGCGGGCAGGGCGTCTTTCGTCGCGATCAAATCGGCGGGAATCACATCGGCCGGCGCGCAACAACTCGATGCCGCGCGCGTTGAACCGCAACAACTACTCGATTGGTTTTCCAACGCGCGCCGCGCGTGCTCGCCGTAATGCTCGCGCACTTGATCTTTGATCGTCGTGCTGTTCATTTTTTTCCTCCTTAATTGCATCCACATTCAGGTTGTTTCTTGCCGACTAACGCCGCGCGAATCATCGCGGCGGCGCACCCCACACCGCTGTCAACCTGGATCGCGCCAAAGGGACAATTCATTTGACACGCGCCACATTCCATACACGCGTCCGCGCGCACGACGTGGGCAACGCGATCGTTCATCGCGAAAACCCCGTGGGGACAAACGTTGACGCACATCCCACAACCGGTGCATGGTTTGGGATCGAACTTGAGTGTGTTGATCGCCGAGACCGCAACCATTATGCGCCTCCCAGGATTTGAATCGAAGCAAAAATAATTGTCAGCGCGATGCCCGCGCCAAATGTCCACGCCATCGCCGGAATATAAGCGAACATTTCGCGGCGAACGCCGGTGCGCGAAGTGAACGTCGTCGCGCCGGTAAAATTCAACGCGAGGAACGCGGTGATCGGCGGGAGCGATAACAGGTACGTTAACGCGCCGAGCGCGCGCAACCACACATCTTGATCCGGATTTTTCAGGAACACGGTTAGCGCGAAAGGCATCGCGACGAGCGCGCCCAAAATAAATCCTTTACTACTGAACGCGTGCGTTGGCAACCAGGGCAACAGAATCGGGAACAAAACCGTACCCGCCACGATTGCCGCGATCACGGCGGACGACGCGAGCCAGCCGCCGAGAACGAACGCGACGACCGCCGCGATCACCAGCGGCGTCAGAACGAAAACGAACTCGACCGGAATCAAGACCACGCGATCCAACACGGGAAAGTTGACGCGGCGCATTGCGGGTGTGGCTTGACGCGTCTTGAGATACGCCGGCAAATC
>JACRPR010000011.1:8228-15630 GCA_016223105.1 Chloroflexota bacterium
GGTGCGTTTCGTTACCTCGTGCGCCGCGATCCCCGGCGCGCCCAGTTGCGGCAGAATCAACGCGCGATGGCGAACCAGGTCGCGCAACCCGGTTGTTTCGATTCTCTGCACCAACTCATCCGTGCCAAATGTTCCTTTGCCTGCGGCGCACCACACGTTGATGCCCTGGGTGTCCAGCACGAGAATGTAGCCATCCATTCCAACGAGCGCGGAACGGAGCGCATCGAAACTGAGCGTATAGTTCGCCGTTACGAATACGGGTGCATCCGCGTTAGGAGTGCCGAGCGCGTACAGTCCTGGTTCGATGCGATGTCCCATCCGATTGAATGCCCAGCGCGCCAGAAAATGATCCCAGCGATTCGCCCAGGTCAGCGCGCTGGTCGTCGCGCGCATCGCGCTTGCATTGGTTTGCAATGTTCACCTCCCAATCAAAGCCGATTTGAAATAGACGTATTTCGATTTGTCTATAACTATGTCGAAGAAAAAGCCGCGTGGCTCGCGGCTGGTGTTACGCGCGCGCTTTAGATGTCCGCGTCCGCGTCGTCACCGATTTCGCGGGGACAAATTTCGCCCACAACATCCCGCAACATTCTTCGACGTTCCCGCCGTTGAGCGCGTAGAGAATCTCTTTGCCATCGCGGCGGCTGGTGACCAGCCCTTCGTGTTTGAGAATTTTGAGGTGATGCGAGATCGTCGGTTGCGACGAACGTTCGAACGCGGCGACGATGGCGTTCACGCCCATCTCGCCTTTCTTTTGGAGCATTTGCAGTATGGCTTGCCGGGTCTCGTCGCCGAGCGCGCGGCAGAATGAAACGCAATCAAATGCGGACATTGTTCCTCTTGGCGCAACGCCAATCGATCAATTGGCGGCACAATATATTGACAACTTTCGATATGTATTATATTCAAGTTTATCAATTTGTCAAGGGTTGGCGCGCGGGCAGACCGGCGCGGCGCGGAAAGGTTGCGGGCGTGCGCGCGATTTTTTCAATGACGATCAGGTGGCGCGGTTCGAGCCCGGGCAATTGCACCGGCGCGATTGCGCGCACGCGTCCGCCGAGGATTTTCAGCGCGCGCGTTGCGTGGCGAATTTCATCCTCGACCGCGATGCCCTTTTGCGCGATGAACACGCCACCGACGCGCGCGAACGGCAGAGCGTATTCGAGCAGAACCGTGAGCTCGGCGACGGCGCGCGCGACGACGACCGCATATTTTTCACGATGCGCCGGATCGCGCGCGAGGTCTTCGGCGCGCGCGTGAATCGCGACGGTGTCGCGCAGATGCAACGTCGCGATGAGATGATCGAGAAACGCGACTTTTTTACCGACCGCTTCGAGCAAGGTAACGCGCAAATCCGGCAAAAGAATTTTGAGCGGGATGCCGGGAAAACCCGCGCCGGTGCCCACATCAATCAATGCCGTGGCGTCGCGCGGAAGCGCGTTCGCAACGGAAAGCGAATCGAGAAAATGTTTGATGATGACCTGGTCGCGCTCGACAATCGCGGTGAGATTGACGCGCGCGTTCCACGCGACGAGTTCGCGCGAGTACGTTTCAAACGCGGCGAGTTGTGAATCGCTCAATGCGATTTCGAACGCGCGCGCGTAATCGGCTAGAGTTTGCATCGGCGCGATTATACCACAGCCCATTTGTCATTGCGAGCGAAGCGAAGCAATCGCCGCGCGCCAAATTAGGGATTGCTTCGGAATCTGTTTTATCGCATCGCGAATATACTCGACATTCAGGGCGAAATTATTTTCAAGATCGTCGCGTATCGCCGCGCCGCCGACGCGATTGAGCATCTCGGTCGCGATGTGCGCGCGATTTGGAACGGCGATCCGAAAAACCTCCGCGAAATTCCCGGCATCGGCAAAGAAATTTCGGAAAAGATTGACGAGATTCTTCGCACCGGCGAACTCGCGTATTACAAAAAAATTTCCAAAGGCGTGCCGCCCGGTATTTTCGATCTGTTGCAAATTCCCGATGTCGGACCAAAAACGGTCGCGCGATTGTGGAACGAATTGAAAATCACAAATGTCGCGAAACTCGAAAAAGCCGCGCGCGCCGGAAAATTGCGCGGGCTAAAAGGATTCGGCGCGAAATCGGAAGAAAAAATTCTTGCGGGCATCGAAGCGCAACGGCGCAAAAAATCTTCGACGCGCGTTTTGCTCGGCGTCGCGCATCCGTTCGCGCAAGAGATCATCGCCGCTCTGCGCGCGTCGTGCGGCGACGCGATTCACGACATTGCGCCCGCCGGTTCGCTCCGCCGGATGAAGCCGACGATTGGCGATTTGGACATTCTCGTCGCGTCCGATGCGCCGGAAAAAATCATCACCGCGTTCGTGAGTTTGCCCATCGTGCAAAGCGTGAACGCGCAAGGGACGACGAAAGCGAGCATCATCGCGGACAATGGGATGCAAGTGGATTTGCGCGTGCTCGAAGCGAAACACTGGGGCGCGGCTCTGCAGTATTTTACCGGGAGCAAGGAACACAACATCGCATTGCGAAACATCGCGCTCGCGCAAGGATTGTCGTTGAGCGAGTGGGGCTTCAAGCGTGTGAAAGACGACAAGGAAATTTTTACGCCGCGCGAAGAAGAGGTGTACGAAAAACTGGGTCTGCAATGGGTTCCGCCGGAATTGCGCGAAGCGACCGGCGAATTGGAACTCGCGCAAAATAATCGCCAGATGCCGCGTCTCATCGAGTTGCAAGATTTGAAAGCCGATTTGCAATTGCACTCGAATTGGAGCGACGGCAGTTTCACGATTGAGCAAATGGCAGAAGCGGCGCGCGCGCGCGGTTTGCATTACATCGCCGTCACCGATCACAGCCAGGGTCTCGGCATCGCGCGCGGGTTGACGCCGGAGCGATTAAAGCAACAGTGGAAAGAGATTGACGCGCTCAACAAAAAGTGGAACGATTTCGTTGTGTTGAAAAGTATCGAGATGGAAATTCGCGCGGACGGCTCGCTCGATTTCCCGGATGACCTACTCGCGCAATTCGATCTCGTCCTGGTTTCGACGCACAGCGCGCTGAAACAATCGCGCGAAAAAATTACCGCGCGCGTGATTCGCGCGATCCAAAATCCGTACGTGGATATTTTCGCGCATCCGACCGGGCGTTTGCTCGGACAGCGCGACGAGTCCGCGCTCGATCTCGAAGAGGTGTTTCGCGTCGCAAAAGAAACCGGCACATTCGTCGAGATTGACGGCGCGCCGGAACGCCTCGATCTCGACGATGTACGCGTGCGGCGCGCGCGCGCGGTTGGCGCGCAAATCGTGATTGACAGCGACGCGCACTCGCCCGCCGGCTTTGATGGCTTGTTCTACGGCGTCGCAATGGCGCGGCGCGGTGGACTCGAAGCGAAAGATGTGATGAATACGTTGGAGTGGAAGGAGTTGCGGAAACGGCTGAAGCGAAATCGGTGAAGGGGCAAATTGTTTGCCATCGCTGAACACAAAATATATAAATGAATGCGGAGGGAATGAAAATGTCACTCGCAAAAATAACGATTCCGCTCGACGCGGATACGGCGCGAATTTTTACCGATGCGCCGGCAGACGAACAGAAAAAAATGCGACTGCTGTTGAGTTTTTGGTTACGTGAATTTGCCGCGTCGCCAAGCCCGTTGAATGTGTTGATGGACGACCTTAGCGCCAAAGCGCAAGCGCGCGGGTTGACCCCGGAGATATTGGAGACGTTACTCAATGCCGAGTAACCTGCGGTTTGTCTTTGACACGAACACAATCGTCAATTGGTTGAAACGTTTTTTGAATTTCATTTTCAGAACGCGCCCAGATTAAAAACGCAATTTCCCAGACCTTTGAGATTTCGCGTGAGCGGGTCGAAGGTCTATTGCAATGAACATCAAACCCGGAGGCAATCATGGCAACGAACGAACCGCAAGGCGTCGAAGCGTATTACACGAACACCGAACATCTCATTGATTTGTTCAAGCATCGCGTTGACGCGCCGGAATTGGCGCGACGCATTTTTATCATTCACGGCGTCGGCGGCGTGGGCAAGTCATCGCTCTTGCGAATGTTTCGTTTGCATTGCAAAAATGTCGCGCGCGTCCCGGTCGCGCTCGCGTCCGGCGATGACGCGAAATCGCCGATGGATGTGTTGAACGATTGGGCAACCGATTTGAAAATGGACGGCGTCGCGCTGTCCGCGTTCAACAAAACGTTCGCGCAGTATCGCGCGCTTCAAACCAAAGCCGAGAATGAAGCCGGTAAAATCGCGGACAAGGCGCTCAAGGGCGCGACGAAAACCGTCATCGAAACCGCGACGAGCATGATTCCGATTCCTGGGTTGGGTCCCGTGCTCAACAAACTCGGCGGCATCGGCGCGGACGCGCTGATTGATTGGCTTCGCAGTTCCGGTTTCTCCAAACCCGATATTGATTTTCTGCTCGACCCCGCGAAAAAATTGACGGACGATTTTTTGTCCGACCTCGCGAAAATCGCGGCGACGCAACGCGTCGTGTTGATGCTCGACACGTACGAGCAAATGACCGCGCTCGACGATTGGACGCGCGAGTTCGCGCAACGTGTAGGACAAATTTCCAATTTGTCGAATGGTATTTTCCTCGTGATTGCCGGACGCGAGATGGTGAATTGGGATCGGCAGTGGAATGGCTGGCTCGCGCAAGCGGACGTGCATCCGCTCGAACCGATGACGCCGGATGTGATGCGCGAGTTGGTGCGCCGTTATTACGCGACACAAATCGGCGGTGAGCCCGACCCAGACCAGGTCGAAAAAATCATTCGCTTTGCGCGCGGCTTGCCGATGGCAGTAACGACGGCGGTGCGCTTGTGGGTCAAGTATCGCGTCAAGGATTTTGAAGAGGTCGAAGCCGGCGCGCTCGATGAATTGGTCAGGCGATTGCGCGAGGGTGTGCCGCCCGCGCTGATTCCTATTTTGGATGCCGCCGCGACGGTGCGTTATTTCAACAAACCGATTTTGCGCGCGGTGACGGCGCAAACGGATGTGGACGCGGCGTATGACGAGTTGTGCCGTTTTCCGTTTATGAAATCGGGGAAGGAAGGCGCGGATCGAATTTGGCGTTTGCACGACAGCGTGCGCGAGTTTATTGATTTCAAATTGCGCGTGGACGACCCCGACTGCCACCGCGAATTGCACGAACGCGCGGCATCGTACTTTGAAGCGCGGCTTGCGAAAGCGAGTGGCGATGAATCCGAGCGACTGGGGTTGGAACGGTTGTATCACCGTGTCCGCGCGGATGAAGAGGCGGGCATCAAGTTGTTTCAAGAGATGGCGGAAGAGTTGACGCGCTATCGGCTCGTCAATCGTTTGCGCGCGTTGTTGAATGATGCGAACACATATCCGTTAGAGCGAGAAAATAGTAGATTGTGGAGAGAGTATTACGGCGCACGAATAGGACAATTAAGGTCGCAATGGAATGATACTGAAAAAGTCTATGAGGCAATTACTAATAGCCAATATGCGGACCCAAAACTAAAGGCATACACATTTTGCAGTTTTGGGCTTATTCTTTCCAGGTGGCGTCGTCTCGGGAAAATTGCGAAAATTGGACAGATGGACAAGGTCGTAGAAATGCTTGAAGACAGTTTAAATCTTGTTCCTTTGGATCCTCATCTTGCTACGGGCTTTTCAAGTCTTGCACATGTTTATGACTTCAACCGCGATTGGAATAATGCTACAACATTTTTTGATAAAGCTATCCAGTACCACACAGGTCAAGGTGATTATTATGGGCTAATGGATGCCTACAATCACAAAAAGTCTTACTATGCTCAAAGAGGGGACTGGCAAAAGATGTTTGCTGTGCATAATCTCAGCGTGTCAGTGTTGCCGCAACTGGCGAGTCATTCTTATTTTCGAGCGCGATTCTTTGGATGGTCTGCTTGGGCTTGGGCATATACAGGAAGATATTCTGAAGGCGCGAACAATGTAGAAAAAGGGCTGGCACTAGCAGAAGAGCTAGGGGATGTCGAGTCAATTGGTGACTTTGGGCGGGATTTTGGATTTTTACTCGTTAGGCAATCCAAATACCGCGAAGCGGCACAACACCTTGACAACAGTCTTGAGCTTTATCAATCACTGGGGCAAAACCATCAACCCAAATATGCTTTTGTACTATCTGACTTGGGGTTGCTCTATATCGAGTTAGGCAGATGGGATGAGGCAGAAAAATCATTGGCGCAAAGTTTGAGTATTCTCCAAGAATTTGAAATGGAAGTGGATACTCCAGAAATGATTGCTAGACTTGGCTACATCAATGAGTTAAAGTTCCAATGGAATGATGCGGTCAACTGGTATCATTCCGTGGTGAATAAAAAAGATACTGGACGATGGCATATCCTGAGCGAGGCTTTCACAGGACTCGCCCGCGTCAAGCACGCGCAAGGTGAGTACGCCGCTATTCCGCCACTGCTCGCGGAAGCAGAGCAGTTGGCACAGCAGTACGAATACAATGACCATCTCGCGTCGTTAAGGTTGACGCAGGGGATGCTGGCTATGACAACGGACAACAACGGATTAAACGGACAACCCTCTGCCGCAAGCCAACCGTCCGTTAAATCTGATTTGTCCGTTGTAATCGGGTTTTTCAAGCAAGCATTGATTTATGCGTTGCGCTACAATCGCTTTTTGTTGGACGAGGTGTTGAGCGGGCGACCACAGGGAACGCCACTGCGTCCGATTATTCCGCACTGCTTGCAACGCGGCGACGAAGGACAACAAATGTTGATCGCATTGCGCGAGTGGTGGAAGACAGGTGTCAACGACATCGGCGCGCCGCGCCCCGATACGATTTCGCCAATCCCCGAAGGTATCGCGTTGTTGGAAGCCGAACGCATCGCGCGCGAACGCGAGCCGGGGGATGGCTCGCCGCAGACAAGTGTGAGCGAACAGATTGAGCGCGCGTTAATGAAAGGAACAGAGAAATGAGTATCGCATTGAAAGAACTTTCGACCGAACAAGTCGAGCAACTCATCGAACGCACGATTGACCGGCGTTTGCAAGTGTGGCTCGAGCAAGTGTTGGACGCGTTGACAGTTGCGGACGATGAAGAAAAAGCAAACTTGCATCCCGAGTTTGCCGAATCGTTGCGGCGTTCTCTCGCGCAAGCCCGCGCTGGCGAAGGCGCCGAGCTCAAATCATTTCGCGAGCAAATCGCGCGATGAATCCTTTCACCGTCATTCTCACACCCGAAGCGCAACGCGATGTTTTGCGACTCGACACCACAGTTCAAACGCGCATCCTGGATCGAATCGAGTGGATTGGCGCGAACGCAGAATTGATCCGGCATCAAGCCATGAAAGGCGACGAGTGGCGCGGTTGTTTCAAATATCGCGTTGGCGACTTTTTGAAAGCACGCCATCGGCGCGAGGTGTACGAATAAACGTGGTTGCGCCCA
>JACRPR010000234.1 GCA_016223105.1 Chloroflexota bacterium
CGCTTCCCACGGCGAGTACGCGTCCGGGTCGAAATGACTCTCGGTGTGGGCGATCGCGAGCAGGAGATGGGGGTGGATCCCGGCTTTGCGCGCCGCGCGAGCGGCAGAGTTACGCGCGCGATCACTTCCCACTCGCTCAAGCCGAGTGTGCGCGCGACATTCTCCAAAACCGGGTCAACATTTTTGAGCGCGGCTTGCGACGCTTGCACCATCAATGGCAACGCGACGATGATCGCGGCAATCACCGCGGCTTGCCAGGTGAATAATAAATGGACGCCGCTAAAGCGCGCGAGCCCGTCGCGCCCCAACGCGATCAACAAATAATACCCGATGACGGTCGGCGGCAAAACGAGCGGCAGGTTGATCAGCGTTTCCAAAATAATTTTGCCGCGCATTTGTACGCGCGCGAGCAATAACGCGAGCGCGAGTCCGCTGATGAAAATTCCCATCGTCGCGATGAGCGTAACTTGGAGTGAGAGAAAAATTGGGGCTGGGTTCATTGTGATTCGTGATTGGGCATTGCGTAGCCGTACTTTAACAACACGGCGCGCCCGGCATCGCTCAACATGAACGCGACGAACGCGCGCGCGTCGCGTTGATTTTTGCTCGAGGCAACCACGCCGATCGCTTGGTCAATCGGCGCGTACAAATTTTGTGGAATTTCGCTCCAGCGACCGCGCGTATGGATTGTCAGCGACCGCGCGATGATCGCCACGTCCACCGCGCCGGTGTCGGCGTACTGTTGGGTTTGCTGAATGTTTTCCGCGTAAATAATTTTCGATTCCACCGCCGCGAGGATGCCCGCGTTGTGCAGGGCTTGGCGCGCGGCTTTGCCGTACGGCGCGCGTTCGGGATTTGCAATCGCGATGCGTTTGATTTCGGGGCGCGCGAGCTCGGCGAGCGCTGGCGCGGGTTGATCGCCGCGCGTGTACGTCACGATTTGTCCGCGCGCGTAATTCGCAACCGTCTCGCGCGCGATCAAACCGCGTGCGATGAGATCGTCCAGCGTCGCGCGATCCGCCGCGACGAACACATCCACCGGCGCGCCTTGCGCGATTTGTTGCGCGAGTTGCCCGGTCGCGCCGTAATTGAAAATCACGCGCGCGCCGGATTCTTTTTCAAACGCCGCGCCGATTTCGGTAAACGCGATTTGCAAATTCGACGCGGCAGAAATCGTGAGCGTACGCGATTCTGCCGCGCACGCGACGAGCAAGAGCAGAGCGAAAACAAGTGAACGCATCGGGCTGAATGTTAGTCGAATCGAGTGAAATGTCAATGGCGGAGTTGGAAGCGTTTTTTTATGGTGGGTGTACACCGAACGAAAGAGATTCATTCGGCTGAACCAAGATCAATCGCGAAAAATTTTAGTGGGCTGGGCGCGCAATTTATTTTCATCCGCAATTTGACACGCCAAACGAGGTGTGCTATATTCCCAACCGTTCGTGGGGGCGTGGTGTAGTGGTCTAACATGCGGCCCTGTCAAGGCCGAGATCGCGGGTTCGATCCCCGTCGCTCCCGAGCCAAGTATATTTGGGGGGACAGACCTCCCGAACCGGAAAAAGACCTGGACGATAGCGAATTGCACGCTATTTTCCAGGTCTTTTTTTGTTTTTTCGACCCACCTGTCAGAATGGCGCAGGTGGGTTTTTTGATAATCGTGCCATTGGCAAGGAGATTTGATGTCACAGAAACATTTTACCCCACCCGACAACAAACAAAAAAACGCGGCTCATCCCTAAACTATGTGCAACTCACAAGTGCGGCAATGAACTCAGGCGTAATGGATTTAAGATTGATGCTGTGTTCACACATCGCGACATAGCCGGATAGATGATCCTTGTTTACACCGCGAAAGGGGCGTAAGAAATTACGGGTTCCGGTCCACATCCCTTCCGTGGTGTTGATGTGAACTTCACGAATGCCATCCCCATCATCATCGCGTGCCCATTCGTGTTCACCGTGATTAACCGTAACGCGTTTGCGCTCGATCTGATTGTAGCCATTCCATTCATCCGTATTTGCGACGGCATGTGGTAGAGTGAATTGTGCCAGGTGGCGCTTCAAGGTTTTGCTATCTATGTGTTTCACCACGCGCCAACGGACTTAGTCACTGTCGCGTCCAACCGTACCGATAATCGGCGGACGATCATTCTGATACGTGCCGTGCCCCTTGTGTTTGTTGGCACGTCGCCGCGGAGGATCGCTGGAATCACTGTGCTTGACGCCTTTTTTCCCCCGCATTCTGAAACATCTCGTCTGTTTCAGTCACTGCATCGGACAGGGGTGTCGTAGGCTGTAGGCGAATGGCATTGGCGTGGAGTTTTTGACGGAGATGCTGTACAGTGTCATACGCCAAGTGTAATTCACGCGATAGGTTCGCGGTGGATTCGCCTTTGCAGACTCCACGCAATAACAAGATGACTTGAGCGGGTCGCAGTTGTTTGTTCGCAAACACAGTACCCGTATACACGGTGTACACCGACTCACTGTGACGACAGCGATGCCGTGTGGCTTGACCCCGGCGTGTGCGCCCGAAGGGACGTGCTTGTTTCAAATGTGCGCCGCACGTTGGACAATGCAGTCCCTGGGGGTGAAAATACTTTTGTAACCAGAGCTCACCCAGTTCATCGGTGCAGATATTTAGAATTGGAAAGTCCATGCAAGAAGCGTAGCGCGTTAAATTGATCTTGTCAACCTGTCTGCACTCAGTTTAGGGATGAGCCAATAATTTATATCCGTATCTGCAACGCGCGGTCGCGCAACTCGAAGCAATGCAACCGAATCCGAACGTCAATATCGTTGTATTGTTCGATGGCGACCGCACAAACGATTCTTGGCGTTTTCTCGTTCAGCCCGGCGGTCAGTACACCCTCGGCGTCAACAAGTGGTATCTCGGTGAAGTCAATATGGGTGATCCACAAACGCTGATTGATTTCATCACCTGGACGCGCGCGAATTATCCGGCGCAACATTACTATCTCTCGATTGCCGATCATGGTCGCGGCACAAGCGGCGTCGCGTGGGATGATACGAATGGCAAAGATTATCTCACCGTTGCCGAATTGCGTTCCGCGTTCAACATCGCGACAAATTCAGGAACATGGAAAATTGACGCGTTGCATTTCGACGCGTGTTTGATGGGGATGTTCGAGAACGCGTATCAGGTCAAAGACTATGCCAATTATCTGGTCGCATCGGAAAATCTCGGTTGGTCGGTCTTTGCGTACGATGCGTACACGCGGACCGGCGTGCGTGGCATTTCCGGCGCGAACACGCCGTACGAGTTTGCGCGCGTCGTGCCCAAGGTGAACGCGAGCACGACGCCGCGCCAACTGGCAACCGATATCGCGAATGCGTATTTTACGCATCCCGCGTTGCAGGGTTATCCGCGCACCATTTCTGCGCTCGACCTGAGTCAGACGACGAATGTGCGCGTGGCATTGGACGCGCTCGCGACTGCCTTGCGAAATAATCTGGGCACGATCAAGACCTACGTCCAAAACACGCGCAACGCGACGCAAAAGTTCGACTCGCGCGATTATTACAAAATCACACCCGAAGATGAGTACGTGGATCTGTACCACCTCGCGGCGCAATTAAAAATCTACGTCTCGAATGTGGATGTGCAGACTGCCGCGCAAGGCGTGATGAACGCGCTCACGACCGGCGGATTCGTGATCGCCGAGCATCACGCGAGCGGAATGTGGGGCGGCGACACGGAATTGTATTGGGATTTGGATAACGCGCACGGTGTATCGGTGTATTTTCCGCCGCGTTCCGGCTCCGGCGATTACACGCGCTATACCACGCATCAATCGTTCCGGCTCACCAGCGAAAGTGTGTGGGATGAATTTCTCGCCGATTATTTTGGATTGATGGGCTTGCCGCCGGAAAACGGCACCGAAGTTCTGCCGCCGGCGATGCCGCGCTCGAGTTTGTTCTTCTTTTTGCCGTATACGAAAAAGTAAATTGGAAGCGTGTCAATTCCATACCTTCGGAGGTTCAAATGAAAACACTGCACATTCAGTGAAATTATCGAAATCCTGGGTTATCGCAACGTGAGTTTGACCAGCGAGTATACGGCGTTTGTGCGCGGCACAACCGGGTTTATGGAACTCGCCGCCAAGACGCCCAAAAATTTCATTGATTATTCACTGCCGCCGCGCACGCCCAATGCCGATTATTTGTTTCCGTGGACGAACGGGCAATCGTGGTATCGGGTTGGATGGGGTACCCCAGGATGGCATGATGGAAACGCAATAGATTTTCAACCGGTTAATCGATCCACGCCATCGATTCACTTTGCTGTTTTAGCGGCGGCGGCAGGTCGTCTAACTCGCGTGTGCGATACGACCAGTGATCCTTATCAAGGTATTTTGCGGATTGAACATGATGATGGTGCCACGCGCTATTTGCATCTAGCGCAAAATGATATCCGCACCGATCTGCTTGGACAGAACATCGTCCGTGGACAATTTCTGGGCTTGCTCTATAACGGCAGGCAAGGCGAACGCGATTCGGGCGGGTATCATTACCAATATTGGACGAACTGTGGACGTGGCACGGCGGTTCATCTGCACTTTGAGTTTCCGCGTCGCGAGATGACAATTGATGGGAACACTGCCAATAATGTCGCGAATTCAACTTGGGGCGGAACCTTCCGATCGTCTAATCCGCGCGTCGATGGCGGCGGCTCAACCCCAAGTTGTGGCGATGGTGAAGGTGTTGTGTTGTACGAACACGGCAACCATCAAGGACGTTGCTCGCGTTATACCGGCGATGATTCCGATTTAGGCAACGATACAATTGGGAACGATGCCGCGTCCTCGATTCGCGTCATTGGAAACTACGAAGCGACCGTCTACGTAGATGGCAATTATGGCGGCGCGAGTTCAACCTTCACTGCCGACGATTCCGATATGGGTAATGACACGATCGGACACGATCACACATCTTCAATTCGCGTGCGCCGACGCGACGCGGGCGGCACGAGCAATTGCGACGGCGGGCAAGGCGTTTATCTGTACGAACATTCCAACTATACCGGCAAATGCACCAAATTAACCGGCGACGCGCCCAATCCGCGCAATTGGTATGTCGGGAACGACGCGGTCTCCTCAGTTCGAATCATTGGCAACTATGAAACCGTTCTGTATGTGGACGATGATTATAACGGCGCAAGTAGCACCTTCACCGGCGACGATTCCGATTTGGGTAATGACACCATTGGACATGATCGCGCGTCTTCAGCGCGCGTGCGCGCGCGGAGTTCGACCGGCTCGAGCAATTGCGATGGTGGCAACGGTGTGTATCTGTACGAACATACCAATTATGGCGGACGCTGTAGCAAATTTACAACCGACACGCCCAACCCAAACGGTTGGTACATCGGTAATGACAATGCCTCGTCCGTTCGCATCATCGGCAATTACGAAACCGCGCTATTTGAACACGACAATTATAACGGCGCGAGCAGTTCGTACACCGCCGACGATCCCGATCTCGGCAA
>JACRPR010000244.1 GCA_016223105.1 Chloroflexota bacterium
CTATCGCACTAACGCACTATTGCACTATCGCACTAACGCATTTTATCTTCGAGCACCTTCACCAGTTCGCCGCACACATCATAGCGCCCGACCGAGGGCATCAAGTACGTGCCCGCGACAAAATTTTTCGCGGCGATCAATAATTCTTGCGCGAGTTTGATTCCCTCTTCGACGCCGCGCTCGCCCGCGTCCTTCATCCGTTTGCGCGCGTCATCGGTGAGCGTGATCCCAGGAACTTCGTTGTGCAAAAATTCCGCGTGCTTGGAACTCATCAATGGCAGAACACCCAGCACGATCGGCTTTTCGACCGCGCCGTACTTGTCGCCGTACTTGCTCAAAAATTCTAACAACACTCCCGCGTCGTAAATCGGTTGCGTCATTACGAAATCCGCGCCGGCTTCAATCTTGCGATGAAAGCGCTCCAACTCGTTCGGATCCGAATTTGCCCACAGCATATCGAGCGCGCACGCGATATAAAAATCCGCGTTCGTGCCGATGCTCGTGCCAGCCCAGTCGCGCCCTTCATTAAAGCGTTTCAAAATTTTGATCAGCCCAATCGCGTCAATGTCGTACACCGCGGTCGCGTTCGGATAATCGCCGAGCCGCGGTGGATCGCCGGTGAGCGCGAGCACGTTGTGGATGCCGAGCGCGTGCGCGCCGATCAGATCGCTTTGCAATGCCATCAAGTTGCGGTCGCGCGTCGTGAAATGCAAAATCGTTTCGAGTCCGATCTGTTGTTGAATCATCACCGCGAGCGAAATGCATCCCATTCGCAATTTTGCGAGCGGCGAATCCGCGATGTTGATCGCGTCCACGCCGATTTCTTTCAGCATCGCCGCGCCCTGCAACACTTTGGTTGGATTCAACCCGCGCGGCGGATCGAGCTCGACACTTGTGATCCATTTGCCGGCGCGCAATTTTTCGCGGAGCGTGCGCGGAACGTGCGTGAGTTCTTGACCGGGTTCTTCTGGCGGACGCGGCGCGATTTTTTCAACAACAATGATGCGCGGTTCGGTGGGCGGACGGATCGTATCGAGCGCCGCGCGCATCGCGGCGATGTGCGCGGGCGTCGTGCCGCAACAACCGCCGATAATCGCGACGCCGAGTTCGCCAATGAATTTGTGCGCGTACTCGGCAAAGTATTGCGGCGATGACAAATACAAATAGCGTTCGCCGATGCGCGCCGGAAAACCGGCGTTCGGCATCACCGACGCGAAACATTGTTCGTCGCCGCACTGTTCGCACCACGCCGCGACCATTCGCTTGATCGCGTTGAACGTGCCCGCGGGACCGACCGAACAATTCGCGCCGATCACATCCACGTTCATTTCGCGCAGAGTCGCGACGATTTCTTCCGGCGTGTTGCCGGTCAGCGTGTCTGCGTCTTCGGTGAACGACATTTGTGCGATGATCGGCAGATCGCGTGTAACCGCGCGCGTGGCGAGAATCGCGGCTTGCAATTCGCGCAAATCGGAAAACGTTTCGAGGATGAGCGCGTCCGCGCCGCCTTCGAGCAACGCCTCGATCTGTTCCGCGAACGCGACGCGCGCGTCGTCGTAATTGATCGCGCCGACTTGCGGAATCAATTGTCCGATCGGTCCGACCGAGCCCAGCACGAACGCGTGAACGCCGGCGATCTCGCGCGCCTCGCGCGCAATTTTCACGCCGCGCAAATTTATTTCGCGCACTTTACTATCGAGTTCAAACCGCGCGAGTTTGAAACGATTCGCGCCGAAGGTGTTCGTCTCGATCAACTCCGCGCCCGCGTTCAAATACTCGCGATGAATTTCTTGCACCAGCGCGGGATTCGAAAGATTGAGTTCGTCGAAACAACGTTCGAACGAAATGCCGCGCGCGTACAACATCGTCCCCATTGCGCCGTCCGCGAGAATCGGCGCGCGTCCAAGTCGGTCAAGAAATGAATTTTTAATTGCCATCGTTTCTAATTCCTAAACAAGCAGGGGAGCGAGGGCGCAGGAGAGCAAGGGGGATGCTCTCCCCTGCTCCTCTGCTCCCCGGCTCCCCTGCGGTTGTGTGAGCGTCGCGTTATTTTTTCGCGGCGAGCGCGAGCGCGAGATTAATGAACGTGCGCGTCGGCGTGCCGTTGCCCCATTTATTTTTATAGCCGTTCTCTTTCGCGCCGGAGAACAAACCGACACTCCCGGCAATATCGAGATGCGCCCAGGGCGTATCGCCGACAAAATTTTTGATGAACAGCGCGGCGGTGATCGAACCCGCCGGGCGACCGCCGGAATTTTTCACATCCGCCCAATCACTCTTGATCTGTTCCGCGTACTCCGCGTCCATCGGCATCGTCCACATTTTTTCGCCGGTCTCTTCGCCGATTTTGAAAATCAAATCGCTCAACGCGACATCGTTCGCGAAAACGCCGGTGCGATGATTGCCCAACGCGATGAGCATCGCGCCGGTCAGCGTCGCCGCGTCCACGACCGGCGCAAGTTTCAAGGTTTGCGTCGCGTACACGAGCGCGTCCGCCAACACGAGGCGACCTTCCGCGTCGGTGCTAATCACTTCAATCGTTTTGCCGTTCGCCGCGCGCAAAATATCGCCGGGCTTGAACGCTTTGCCGCTCGGCAAATTTTCCGTCGCGGGGACGATGCCGGTAACATTGATCGCCGGTTTCAATTGCGCGATCGCTTGCATCGCCGCGATGGTCGCCGCGCCGCCCGCCATATCGCCTTTCATATCTTGCATATTTTCGGAGGGCTTGATCGAAATGCCGCCCGAATCGAACGTGATCGCTTTGCCAATGATGCCGAGACCCGGCGCGGCGTTTTTACCCGCGCCCCAATAGCGCAAAATAATCATCGCCGGCGGCTCGTCCGATCCTTGCGCGACTCCCAGGAACGCGCCCATGCCCAATTCTTTTGCGCGCGCGCGATCAATCACATCCAATTCGAGATTGTGTTTGGTCGCAATGGCGCGCGCGAGGTTCGCGAGGTACGTCGGCGTAACCGTGTTGCCCGGTTCGTTCGCGAGATCGCGGGCGAGACAAGTCGCGTCCGCGATGATCACGCCGCGCGCGACGCCGCGTTCGACTGCATCGAATTTCGCACGTTCGCTTTCGATCAACGTCACCGCATCAATCGCGCCCAGGTCTTCGTTGCTCGAATGATATTTGCGAAATCGCCACAGCCCCAGGACGACGCCTTCGACAATCGCTTGCGCGCTTTGCTCCGCCTCGAGTTCGCCAACGCTTGCGACGACCGCGACATTGTGCGCGCCCGCGCCGCGCAATTGCTTGACGCCATTCGCCGCGGCTTGGCGCGCGCGATCCAACGTAAACTCGTTTGGCTTGCCTAGCCCGGCGACGCACACGCGATCCGTCGCGAGTTTTTCAAGCGTATGCACAATCGTCGCGCTCCCAAGCTTGCCTTTGAGTTCGCCTTTCGCGATCAGTTTGCCAATCAAACCATTCAACAGTTTGTCCACCGCGCCCGTCGCCCCCGTGAGCGCGGTCTCACCTTCGAAAAGATAGACGACAATTCCATCGCCTTTAAAAGTTGCAATGTCGCCTGCTTGCACTTGCAAATTCATATCGCCCCCAAAAAAATCGAGTCAATCGAACGGTGGCATTTTAACACCAACCGCCGAGAGCGTCAAGGAAGGAATGTGCGTAATTTTTTTCAACGCGGGTACACCGCCATCACGCGTTCAATCATTTGCGCGATGGTAAATTCCGCGCTTACGAGC
>JACRPR010000232.1 GCA_016223105.1 Chloroflexota bacterium
CCGGTTGCTCCATCGTTCGCGGTCTGCGCGCGATACCCGGCGGTTTGCCGTTGGTTCGCCACGCGTTCGAGCAAAACCGGATCGTCGTCAATCAAGAGAATCGGATTCATATTGAATTCGCGATGGGCAGGGTGAATGAAAAGACCGCGCCGCCATCAGGATGGTTCTCGACCCAAATGCGTCCCTGGTGCGCTTGCACCAAACGGCGGCAAATGTACAAACCGAGTCCGTAGCCGTACGCGGCTTGCGAATCACTGCTATCGGCGCGATAGAATTTATCAAAGATGCGTTGAAGATCGTTGGGGAGAATACCCGCGCCGAAATCGCGCACGCTCAACGTGACCTCGGTTTCGTCTGCGCGCGCTTCAACGATGATCGGTTGATCGGGCGGCGAGTACTTGTCCGCGTTGTCGCACAAGTTTGCCAGCACTTCGGCGACGCGATCGCGATCGGCATACACGAGCGGCAGACCTGGTTTGTCCGGCAGATGAAATGTTCGGCGCGCCGTGCGCGCGCGAATCTGTTCGATCACTTGGCGCATGGTCGGTAGAACCGAGATCGGCTCAGGGTGCAACGCGAGTTCGCCCGCTTCAATCGAAGCCGTGTTCAGCACATCGCGCACGAGATGGTCGAGCCGTTCCACCTGTTGATTGAGGATGGTGACCATTCGATCACACGTCGGATTCATCATCGCGCAGTCAGTTGCGATCTGCGCGACCGCGCCGTTCATGTTTGTGAGCGGCGCGCGCAGTTGGTGCGAGACGAGCGAGACAAATTCAGAACGCATCTGATCGAGTTTGCGGAGTTCCGTGTTGGCGCGCGCAAGTTGTTCAACTTTTTCGGCAAGTTCGCGCGTGCGCTCGCCAACCTGCTCGCTCAGATTCGCGTTGAGTCGTTGGATTTCATCATCGCGGCGTTTCCGTTCGGTAATGTCGCGCAGGATGACAGACATTCCCAGGTTTTCGCCGGGGGTGTCTGCCAAACGCGTGGCGGTCAATTCGACTTGAACAATCCGACCATCGGCATCGTGGCACGTCGTTTCATGACCGCGCACAAAGCCGGCGGTTTGCGTCGTTTCCATCAACCAACGCGCTTCGACGTGAGCCGATTCGCCGCTGGCGAGCAAATCGGTGAGCGGACGCCCGCGAATTTCATCCGCCCAAAATCCGAACAACATTTCTGCGCCGCGATTCCACGACTCGATATGCCCGGCAGAATCGAGACCGAGAATCGCGTCGGCGGACGCGGAGGTGATGGACGCGAGCCGCCGTTCGGTCGCGCGCACTTGTTTTTCCGCGCGCTCTTTTTCTTCGAGCCAACCGGCAAAGCGCCGGAGCGTCAAGAAAGCCAGGAGTGGAACCACGGTGGCATAGAAAAAAATGTCAACGCCAAAATATGCTGGATCACCCCAGATGTCGTGAATCCAACGTCCCGGACCGATCTGGTCAAAAAACGCGAGCGCGCCGAGCGCGAGCGGTAGCATCCACTGAAGCCAACGAATGTGCGCGGATGATCGAACAAGCGACATACGAAACCTCCATCCAAGCTATACCATTATCATATCACACTCTATCCATTTTTCCTAGAACGTGTTATGAACGGGCGCATTTCAGTTTGCGGATGATCAAAGTGAAATACATTCAGCTTGGTAGGGCGATTGACAAGTGCGAGAATTGTGAGCATAATACCAGCCGTCAACTAAACAATGCGCGCCGTGATGAGCGCGGCGCGTGCGGGAATGCAGGATTGGTTTTTCCTGATCGTAACCATTCAGTAGGTCATACTGAGTAGTTTGGCAATGTCAGATTAGCCACAGAGATCACGGAGATCACAGAGAAATAATTTATTTTCCTTTGTGTTCCCTGTGCCCTCTGTGGCATGAAAATGAAATCTGACATTGCCAAAGTAGTTACGATTTGGCGAGGAGTGATCGTGATGGTGCGTTCATACCATGCCGCCCGGATTTTGGTTTTGAAATCAGCGCGCGTTTTGACACGCGTTGTTCGCGTGTGCAATCGCGCGCCGGATCATTTTAAAAGAGGTAGACCTACCCTGGGTCTGCCTCTTTGCGTTTTTGTCGCGCGACCGATCCTGGTTTTTTCTGCGCTGGGTGGGTTGACGCGATCACCGCCTTGAGATTTTATTATCGGCAGAGATGAATCCGTTTTTTTTATTGAACGATTAAGGAGGTCCAAGTGGCACAATTGCAAATCACTGTGAACGGCGTGGCATATCAACACGAGGTCGAGCCGCGCTTGTTGCTCGCGCAGTATTTGCGCGACGTGCTGGGTTTGACCGGCACGAACATCGGTTGCGATACAAGTCAGTGCGGCGCATGCACGGTTTTGCTCGATGGCGTCGCGGTCAAATCCTGTACGGTGCTTGCGCTTCAGGCAAACGGTTCCCAGGTTACGACCATCGAAGCGTTGAAGACGAATGGCAACTATCATCCGCTTCAACAAGCGTTCTGGGACAATCACGGTTTGCAGTGCGGTTTTTGCACATCGGGTATGATTCTGACGGCGGTGGATTTGCTCAAACGCAATCCGAATCCCACTGAAGAAGAAATTCGTCGCGGCATCGAGGGGAATATCTGCCGATGCACCGGTTATCAAAACATTGTCAAAGCGATTCAAGCCGCCGCGGCGCAAATGAGATAGGGAGGTCAGAATGGCAACACAAATAATCGGTTCGACTGTCAAGCGTCGCGAAGATCCGCGCTTGATCACCGGCAACGGCACGTACACCGACAATATGACTCTGCCGCGGATGGCGTATCTGACGATTCTCCGCAGTCCGCACGCGCACGCGCGCATCAAAAAGATCGACGCGAGCAAAGCGCGCGCGATGCCCGGTGTCCTCGCCGTCTACACGGGCAACGATTTGAAAAACGGCGGCGTCAATCCGATCCCGGTCGGCTGGGTTTTGCCCGACATCAAAATCGGTCCGCACTATCCGCTCGCGCTTGACACCGCGCGTTATACCGGCGACGGCATCGCCGCCGTCGTCGCGATCGATCGCTTTACCGCGCAGGACGCGCTCGATTTGATTGATGTGGATTACGAACCATTGCCGGTGGTGGTGAATGCTGAAAAAGCAACGCAACCTGGCGCGCCGCAACTCCATCCCGAAGCCGCGAACAACATCGCGTTTTATTGGAAGATCGGCGGCGGCGATGTGGAGCGCGCGCTCGCCGAAGCGGACGGCGTGATCAAACAGCGCTTGATCAATCAACGCTTGATTCCAAATGCGATCGAACCGCGCGCCGCGCTCGCGGATTATCAACCCGCGACCGGTCAACTCACCCTGTACAACACAAATCAAAATCCGCACATCATTCGATTGCTTCTCGCGCTCGTGCTGGGACAACCCGAGCACAAATTGCGAATTGCTTCGCCGGATGTCGGCGGTGGATTCGGCAGTAAAATTTATTTGTACGCCGATGAAGTGATCGCGTGTTTCGCGTCGAAACAACTCGGGCGCCCGGTGAAATGGACGGAAGAGCGCACCGAAAATTACAAAGCGACGATTCACGGACGCGATCACGTCAGCGATGTGCAAATCGCGTACAAAAAAGACGGGACGATCACCGGACTCAAGGTCAAGACGTACGCAAACCAGGGCGCGTATCTCTCCGTGTTCGCGCCGCTCGTTCCAACATTTTTGTACGGTCCGATGCTTCAAGGTCCGTACACAATTCCGAATGTGTTCGTCGAAGTGTACGGCACGAACACGAACACGACACCGGTGGACGCGTATCGCGGCGCGGGGCGACCCGAGGCGACGTACTTGCTCGAACGAATGGTAGACCTGGTCGCGCTCGAATTGAAAATGGATCCCGCCGACGTGCGCCGCAAAAATATCATTCCCCCGTTTCTGAACGGCGTGTATCAAACCTGTATGGCTTACGCGTACGATAGCGGCGACTATGCCGGCAATTTGGAACGCGCGCTCACGAACGCGGGGTACGTCGAACTTCGCAAACAACAAGCCGAAGCGCGCAAGCAAGGCAAGGTCGTCGGGATTGGCATTTCGACATACACCGAAATCACCGGCGCGGCGCCAGCCCAGGTCGCGGCGTCACTCGGCGCGGCGGCGGCATTGGTCGAGAGCGCGCTCGTGCGCGTGTTTCCACTCGGCAAAGTGCAAGTGATGACCGGTTCGCACGCGCACGGACAAGGTCACGAGACGACGTTCGCGCAAATCGTCGCGGATCAACTCGGTCTTGAAGTTGAAGATGTCGAGGTCGTGCACGGCGACACGGATCGGATTCCGTACGGCGCGGGCACATACGGCAGTCGCAGTCAAGCGGTCGGCGGCGCGGCGATCTATGTCGCGACGCAACGCGTGATCGAGAAAGGCAAAAAACTCGCGGCGCATATGCTCGAAGCCGCGGAAGCCGACCTGGTTTTTGAAGACGGCAAGTATTCCGTCAAAGGTGTGCCATCGAAAGCGGTCAAGTTCACCGATGTCGCGCTCGAAGCGTATTGGCCCCGCAAAGTTCCGGCGGATGTCGAACTGGGTTTGGAAGCGACCGCGGTCTTTAATCCATCCAACTTTACTTTCCCGGATGGCACTCACGTCGCGATGGTCGAGGTTGACCCGGATACCGGCAAAGTAACCATCACAAAGTACGTTTGCGTAGACGATGTAGGCAAGGTCATCAATCCAATGATCGTCGAAGGACAGATTCACGGCGGCATCGTGCAAGGGGTTGGACAAGCATTGTGGGAAGGCGCGGTCTATGATGACAATGGACAACTCTTGTCCGGCTCGATGATGGATTACGCGTTGCCGATTGCATCGTACTTTCCAAAATTTGAAACGTCGCGCAATGAAACGCCTTCGCCGGTGAATCCACTCGGCGCGAAAGGCGCGGGCGAAGCCGGGACGGTCGCATCCACTGCCGCGGTTGCGAACGCGGTGATGGACGCGCTAAAACCATTCGGCGTCAAACACATTGATATGCCGCTCACTTCTGAAAAAGTGTGGCGCGCGATGAACGGCAAGCTGTGAGAGGAGAAATAAAATGATACCCCCTCGTTTTGAATATCACGCGGCGACCTCGGTGATGGAAGCGGTCGGAGTGTTGGGACAACACAAGGATGCCAAAATTCTTGCGGGCGGTCACAGCATCTTGCCCGCGATGAAATTGCGACTCGCGCAACCGGCGACACTTGTGGACATTGGCAGGATCAAAGAATTGTCGCGCATCATCGCGGACGCGAACGGCACGACCATCGGCGCGATGACGACGCATGCGATGATCGCCGCATCGAATGACATTCGCCAACGTTTGCCCGCGTTATCCAAAGCCGCCGAACTGATCGGCGATCAACAAGTGCGTAATCGCGGCACGATTGGCGGAAGCATCGCGCACGCCGATCCCGCCGCGGATTATCCGGCGGTTTTGCTCGCGCTCGGTGCGGAGATGCACGCGATCCAAATCACGGGGTCGCGGACGATCCGCGCAAGTGATTTCTTTGTTGACCTGATGACGACCGCGCTCAAATCAAACGAACTGCTTGTGGATGTTCGCATCCCCGCGCTTGCCCCGCGCAGTGGTTCCGCGTACGTCAAATTTCCTCAGCCGGCATCGCGCTTTGCGCTTGTTGGTGTGTGCGCGTGCGTTACGCTCGACGACAAGGGCGTGTGCGCGAAAGCGAGCATCGGCATCACCGGCGCGTGCGCGAGCGCGCGTCGCGCGACCGCAACGGAATCCGCATTGCTCGGCAAAAAGTTAGACGCCGCGATAATTCAAGCCGCCGCCGCGCAAGCCGCGAGCGGAATGGATTGCCTCAGCGACATTCACGCGAGCGCGGAGTATCGCGCGCACCTGGTCACCGTGATGACCGCGCGCGCGATTCAAGCCGCAGTTGCGCGCGTGATGTGAACCCGTGCGCGTTTGTGGGTACCCGCGATATGTCGCGGGTACCCACAAAAGGTCAATTATGATCAAACCATATACTGCGGTCGGACTGATTCCCACCGTGCGCGGAATTCGCAAACGCGCCGACATCAAAATCAATCTCGAACATTTGACGCATCTCGTCAAAGCCGCCGCGTGGCTTTCGAGTCTCGATCTGCCGGTGCGATTGATCGCGTTTCCCGAAGGCGCGCTCCAAGCATTCAACGATGAAGTGCTTGACCTCGATCACGTTCAATTCGCGCGCGAGTGCGCGATTGATATTCCTGGCGAAGAGACCGATGCGCTCGGCAAGATCGCGCGCGAATACGATGCGTTCATTATCGCGCAAGCCAAAGCGCGGCATCCCGATCTACAAGATCGTTTCTTTAACGTCGGATTCATTCTCGATCCAAAAGGACAAGTGATTTTGAAACATTACAAGGTTTCGCCGCTTTTTCCGGTCGAGCACTCGGTGTGTCCACACGATGTGTACGATTGGTGGATCGAAAAGTACGGGCGCAACCTGGATGCGTTTTGGCCCGTCGTGGACACCGAGATCGGTCGCTTGGGAATTATGATGGCGAACGAAGGATCGTATCCCGAAAACGCGCGCGCGCTCGCGATGAATGGCGCGGAGGTTGTGTATCGCGCGTCGTATCCGCATCCCGCGACCGGCAATGACATTTTTGAAATCCAAAGTCGCGCGCGCGCGCTCGACAACAATATGTACATCGTCGCGCCGAATATGGGCACGTACTATTTGTTCCCGGAAGAGACGACGCCGATTGACACCTTTGGCGGTCGCTCGTTCATCATCAATTACAAGGGGCAAATTGTCGGTCGGCAAGATTACGGCGCGGGCTCGACGTACGTCGGCGGCGTGATTGACGTCGAAGCATTGCGCGATCATCGCGCGCGCGCGCAGTGGGACAATTATATGAAAGATTTGCGAACCGAGTTGTATCAACTCGTGTACGAAAAACCGATCTATCCGAAAAATCTGTACATGAATCGCGCGCCGATGAAACACGCGGAATATCGCGAACAAGTGATCCAACGCCAAATTCAATTGATGCATGAGCGTGGCATCTGGGTCAAGCCGGAGCGATAAATGGCTCTCAAAATTCAAGGCAACATTCTCGTGGACGCGCCGCGCGATCGCGTGTGGAAGTTGTTGTTCGATCCCCAGGTCTTGATCGCAATGGCAAATAAAATTCCCGGCGTCGAGGTTGAACGCTTGGCGCAAATCGCGGACGACCAGTACGACGGCGCGGCGACAATTGGCGTCGCGATGATCAAAGGCAAATACCAGGGCACGATCACCGTGCTTGAAAAACACGCGCCAGAGTTTGTAAAATTTCGCGGCGACGGCAAGAGCGGTGGTAATTGGGCGAGCGGTGATATGGCGCTTACGCTCGCGGAGCAAGATGGCAAAACACAGATGCAGTACGAAGGCACGGGCAACGTCGGCGGAATGTTGGCGAGCGTCGGACAACGCTTGATTGATTCCGTCGGCAAGCATTTGATCGAACACGGCACGCGCGCGCTCGCGGAAGAACTTGCCGCGCAAAGTAAAAAGTGAAACGTAAAAATTAAAACATAAAGCGTAAAAGGAGACCAGACCCTTGCATTCCGTTGACGCAGTTGAAAAAGAACTCGCGCGGTTTAATTACATCGCCGATCGCGGACTCGCGATGACAATTTATCTGGGGCTAAAGTTGAACAAGCCCTTGTTTCTCGAAGGCGAAGCCGGCGTCGGCAAAACCCAGGTCGCCAAAGTGTTGACCGATATTTTAGAGACGCGCTTGATTCGGTTGCAATGTTACGAAGGGTTGGATGTGAACGCCGCGGTGTACGAATGGAATTACACGCGGCAAATGTTGCAAATCCGAATGTTGGAAGCGACCGGCGCGGCACGCGATCAGGTGCAACAACAAATTTTCGGTCCCGAATTTTTGATCAAGCGACCGCTTTTGCAAGCCATCGAAGATAATCTGACCAAGCCCCCGGTGTTGCTGATTGACGAAATTGATCGGAGCGACGAAGAGTTTGAAGCCTATCTGCTCGA
>JACRPR010000233.1 GCA_016223105.1 Chloroflexota bacterium
AGCGCGTCAAAGAAAAAACCGAGTTCATTGAACAGAATCTCGCGAAATTACGCAAGTTGCGCGACCTATCCGAAAAAATTTTTTCGCCGATTTTCGCAATGTGGACGCGGCGGTTCACGAACTAAGTCTCTATTGAAGCGATGCTCGATCTATTGTCGCATTTGATCGCGCGCCTGCGTTTAGGTTCGCCCACCAACGACGCCGAGGTTTTAGACCTAGCGCGAGAACACGGTTTGATCTCGGAAGATCATCATCGCCGTTTTTTTCAAATGCACAAGTTTCGCAACCTGGTTGTGCACGGCTATTTGCGGACAGACGAAACGCGCGTTTATACGATTCTGCGCGAGAACCTGGATGATTTCGGATTGTTTCTGTCCGACGTGAGCCGCGTGATTCAAGCCGAGCAGAAAAATATCAAGCCAAAAAATGGAAATGGCAAAAACAAAAAGTAAAGCGCGCCGCTTGGCGCGCTTGATCTTTCCTACCCGATCTTTTTGCTTTTCTTCGTAGGAACTTTTTTCACGACTTTTACCTTTTTCGCGACTTTTGTTCTTTTCGCGAGTTTCGTGTTCCGCGTTTTCACCGGTTTCGCTTCCAACATCCGCTTGATCGCGCCGAGATAGTACGCATCCCAGCCCTCGCGCGTGCCCTCGAAATCCCACTCCTCAACGTTCTCGTGCAGGAGATCGACGCGCGTGCCTTTTGAAACCGGCGTCAGCGTGAACGTAACGACCGAATCATCACGCGTCCAATTTTCCGGCTTCCACGTCTGCGCGAGTTTTTTGCGCGGCACCACCTCGACGATTTGTCCGCCGATAGTTCCATCCCACAGCGAGTACGCCGCGCCCGGTTCGAGCGGAAAAATCGCGTCCGCGTCCGACCACTTGCGAATTACTTTTGGATCGGTCAACGCGCGCCACACTTGCGCCGGCGTCGCCGCAATCTCGTATGTCTGTTTGATCGTGTTCATCACTTCCTCCAATTGCGAATTGCGAATTACGATTTACGCATCACGCATCACGCATTCCGTTTTACTCTCTGCCTCTTCGCTTCCTTCAACTCGCGCACATAATCCACCGCTTCTTGCTCGCGCATCTTTTCCCATTCGGGGCGCGCGTCTTGCGCGTCGATCATCGCGCGCAATTCAAAAATTTGATCGCGCAAGAGCGCGGCTTTTTCAAACTCCCAGTTTTGCGCGGCGGCGCGCATTTGCTTTTCGAGTTCGTCAATCAGTTTCACACCTTCTGATTTTTCGATCTTGCCGATACCGCCGGCTTTATATTCCTCTTTGCCCTCGGCGGCGACGCGCACACGTTCGGTCAGATCGCGCACTTGCTTGACGATGCCTTGCGGCTCAATGTGATGCGCGGTGTTGTGCTCCACCTGAATCGTGCGCCGCCGCGTCGTTTCATCGAGCGCGCGCGTGATCGAATTGGTCATTACATCCGCGTACATAATCACTTGCCCGTTGACGTGCCGTGCCGCGCGCCCGATCGTTTGAATCAACGCGGTCTCGCTTCGCAAAAATCCTTCCTTGTCCGCGTCGAGAATCGCGACGAGCGACACCTCCGGCAAATCGAGACCTTCGCGCAAAAGATTGATCCCGACGACGACATCGTAAATGCCGAGTCGCAGATCGCGCAAAATTTCGATGCGCTCGAGCGTTTGCACTTCGGAGTGAAGGTAATGCACCTTGATTCCAAGTTCGTGCAAATACTCGGACAAATCTTCCGCCATTCGTTTCGTCAACGTCGTGACCAGGACGCGTTCTTTGCGTTCGATCCGCTTGCGAACTTCCGCGATCAGATCATCCACCTGCCCTTTGATCGGGCGCACGATCACCTCGGGATCGATCAAGCCGGTCGGACGAATAATTTGCTCGGCGATCTGCGTGCTGATTTTCTTTTCGTACTCGGCGGGCGTTGCGCTAACGAAAACAATTTGATTGATTTTTTTCTCAAACTCTTCAAACTTGAGCGGGCGATTGTCGAGTGCGCTCGGCAAGCGAAAACCGAAATCCACGAGCGTCGTTTTGCGCGCGCGGTCGCCGTTGTACATCCCGTGAATCTGCGGCACGGTCATGTGCGATTCGTCAATGAACATTAAAAAATCGTCCGGGAAATAATCGAGCAAAGTCCAGGGCGAGGAACCGGGCGCGCGTTGCGCGAGCGGGCGCGAATAATTTTCGATCCCGGAGCAATAGCCGACCTCGCGCAACATTTCGAGATCGTACTTGGTGCGCTGTTCGATTCTCTGCGCTTCGAGCAGTTTGCCCTGCTCTTTGAATGTCGCGATTTGCGTTTCGAGTTCGCGCTCGATATCGCCAATCGCGACTTCGAGTTTGTCCTGGGGCGTGATGAAATGTTTTGCCGGATAAATTTCAATCGCGGGATGCTCGGCAAGAATTTCGCCGGTGAGCGTGTCAATCTCAGTGATACGATCGATCTCGTCGCCGAAAAATTCGACGCGGTACGCGGTGTTGCCGTACGCCGGCGCGATTTCGAGCGTGTCGCCGCGCACGCGAAACTTGCCGCGTCCCAGGTCGAGATCGTTGCGTTCGTACCGAATCTCGATCAGATGGCGCAGAACCTTGTCGCGATTTCGCCGCTCGCCGCGCGCGAGCGCCAGCGTCACGCGTCCGTAATCTTCCGGCGATCCCAAACCGTAAATACACGACACCGACGCGACGATCACCACATCGCGCCGCGCGAGAAGCGACGAGGTTGCCGCGAGCCGCAAGCGATCAATCTCTTCGTTGATGCTCGAATCTTTTTCGATGTAGAGATCGTGTTGCGGCACGTACGCTTCGGGTTGATAATAGTCATAGTACGACACAAAATACTCGACCGCGTTGTGCGGAAAAAATTCGCGGAACTCGGAATACAATTGCGCGGCAAGCGTCTTGTTGTGCGCGAGCACGAGCGTCGGCTTTTGCACTTGTTCGATGATCGCCGCCATCACAAACGTTTTGCCGGTCGCGGTCGCGCCAAGCAGAGTTTGATACTTGTCGCCGCGTTTTACACCTTCAGTAAGTTTCTCAATCGCCTGTGGCTGATCGCCGGTCGGTTGAAACGGGGACACGAGTTTGAAATCGGACACGATTACCTTCTATCCTTTTTGATTTTCGCGAACCTCGCGCAGAACATCTTCTTCCATCGGCAGTGGGTCTTGCCACAACCAGTCGACGCGCAACCAGAAACCATCCACAACCTGGGAACGATAAACGCCGTTCGCATCGGGATCGATCAGCCGATACATTCCGCGCGCATCGAGCCGATAAAATTCCGCGCGCGCGCGCGTCGGATCGATCAGCCAGTATTCGGTAATCCCGGCTTGTTCGTACTCGACAAACTTTTCACCGCGATCGCGTCCGACACTTTCCGGCGAAATGATTTCGATCGCCAGGTCAGCCGGACCATCAAGATAGGTTTTCTTGACGCGCGCGAGATGCTCTTGCCGCACGAAGAGAATATCCGGCTCGCGCCCGCGCGACGAATCGGGAAGACGCATCAAGAATGGCGCGCTCCGAATCCAGCCCAATTTTTTTTGGCGGACGAATTGGCGCAGTACTGTTGTCAAAAAATCCGCAAGGTCTTGATGTTCGTCGTTCGCAGGGGATGTCATTTGCACTTCTCCGTTTACCCATTCGGCATGCGTGTCCTCGTCGCACCAATCAAGAAAATCTTCAAACGTCATTTTCTCTTTGGGCGCGACACGCACGCGCACATCGGCAGTTTTCATTTCGATCATATGCACGTCCTTTCTCTGGCGCGCGATTATAGCACGAACCAACAAGCGCGCCAAGATTATATCGCCAATCCGCGCGCGTGTCTACCGCAAATAAAACGCGCGTCGCGAATGCGACGCGCTTGACGCGAAAACAAAACGCGCGCTCACTCGCCGCGCGAGATCAGCGGCAAATAATTCCATCCTGGTGTCGCGTCGAGTGAAATCCGCCGATAATCAATCAAGTGATATTGCTGTGCGCCATCCCAATGTTCGTACGCGCCGAGTCCGGCAGTGTTCGCCAATTTCAAATAATCGTCCGAGCCGGTCGGCACTCCGCCTTCCGCATCGAGAAAATCATACATCACACAATCGATCGCGACCGGGTCTGCGGAGAAAAAAAGACTGTTGGGTGATTTGTTTCCAAAGGTCGTCCACACACTGGGCACTTCGCTATAGTTGTCAATGCGCGCACCGAAGAGCGCGTCGCCGACGACAAGGACGGTTTTATTTTTGATATGCGGATTGTTGTAAAGATCAATCAGCCCGTTGTACGTTGCGACGTACGCGCCGTCGCCGAGATCCACCGACCAGTGAACGAGATCACAACGATCAAAGGATCCAAAATGATTTTTGAATCCGAGCGTAACGCCCGCCATGCCATGTTTTTTCATAATCGGCAGATTGATCAAATAATCCGCGTTGACGAGCGCGTTGCAGATCGGGCGATCACTGATCGCGGGTTTGCCAGGCGGCACCTTAAAATGGATGCGCTGGGAGCCGCTGTAGCCGAGCGCAATCGAACAACCGGGTTCGTTCGAATGAAACTGCACGCTGGGATAAAGCGTTGTCACCTTGTTGACGAGCCGCGTCGGCATTTCGCCATTGTGCCAGCCGTTCGTCACATCGTAAACCCAGATGTCGGTTTCGGCGACGCCGATCGCTTTCAAGCCGCGAATAATCGAGTTGATCGGTTGCGGGAGCGCGTCAATCGTTTGATCGCTATCGCCGCAATCGGCGTTGTTGAGATTGATCTTGATCGCGACTTTTTGTCCGGCGACGTATGCCGGGATCAGTGCGTGCCACGCGTCGGCGCGCGTCGCGGTGTTCGTCAAATCGGTTACGCCGCGATCCGTCAACGCGTCCACAACCGTTTGATTAACGTAATCGCCGTACCAGCCGGTCGCGTAATCCCAGTTCGTCGCGGCGTTGCTGTGCACATGCACGACGCGACGCGGCGGCAACGCCGCGCGCGCCGGGGGAATCATCAGGTTGCCGAACGCGAGCGCCGCGCCGGTTGCCGCGACGCCGCGCAAAAATTCGCGCCGGGAAAGTGTCGCCATGTTCAACTCCTTGTGTGCAAGCCCCAATCGATCTGCGCCAAAATTATAACGCGGTTGGGCGCGTCTGTCCAAATAAAAACGCATCGCAACATGCTCGCGACGCGTCGAGATTCATCTACTGAACTGGCGTATTTCGGCGGCGGCAAGCAATTCGCCGTTTTTCAACCCCGCCCATCCCAGTTCGTACGCGGTGTCAACTGTGTGATCAACAAGATATGCGCGGAGTGGCGCGGGCGTTCCCTGGTCAAATAAAATCCTCATTGCGCGACCGGGAGATTCAAGGTCTCAAGTTCAAAATCGAGGACCGCTTCAACCTGTTCACGCTGAACGCCGGGAAACCAGTTCAAAAAATCTTGAATCGTCGCGCCGTCGCGTAAATTTTCGAACAAGGCGCGCAGAGACACGCGTGTCCCGCGAAACACCCACTCGCCGCTAACTTTATCGGGCGCACGTTCAACTGCGCGGCACGCGCGCCAATCGTGCGCTTGGAGCTTTGCCAATTGTTTCATCCATCGTTCCTTCCGGCGCAAACTACTGCGTCACTCGGAAACGAGTATAAACCAAAGCAACCGACTGTCAAGCCATCAGTGAGTTTCAACACGGCTTCTCAAAAGTCAGACAACCGCCGAAGGACAAGCCGCTGTGCTTCGTGGGGATGAGCATCGAAGTAACGACGCGCTTCGGCGAGATTCGTCCGCCCAAGTCGCAACACAAGTCCCACAATCAGATTGTTGATCA
>JACRPR010000012.1 GCA_016223105.1 Chloroflexota bacterium
CCGTAAAAAAAACCCAAGTTTCAAACTTCCGAAATCTCGGAGATTTCGGAAGTTTGATTTTAATTTGCCGGTTCGATAAACACCGGCGTCGCATCGAGTGTGAGGGTGAGCGCGCCCTGGGTTGTGGTGAGCGTTTCGACGCGCGGTGCGCGCGCGCCCATTTCCGTGATCGTGCGCGTGATTGTCGCGCGCGGCGCGTTGATCGGCAGAGTGGCTCGCGCGGTCGGTTCGCTTTCGCCGGGAAAATGCAGGCGTCCCGGTTCATTCCACGCGACGATGATCGGTTTGCCGCGCGCCGTGAAACGATACGCGATCACGTTCGATCCCGTGTTCAATTTTTCCACGCTTGAAACGTTCCCCAGTTTATCAATCGTCTGCTGGAGCGCATAGTACGCCGGACGCGGCGCGCCGGGTTTCCACGTTGGCAAACTCAATTGCGCGTCAATCATTCCCATCACGAACCAGTCGCTCGTGATGCGCGGTTGGTGCAACGCGGGGATGTCGGCGAGCGCCCACACATTCATTCCCGCATAGCCCGCGTAGATCGCCGCCGCGAATTTTTTGACGAGCGATTTGGAATGTTCCGCGCGAAACCAGCGCGTTGCCGCATCGTGATCGCGCGCGTGCGTGTCCTTCATCGCCTCGAGCAAATGGACGAATCGGATCGCGTCGTTCGCGCGCAATGGCGCGAACGTTAGAAAATCCGCGTCGGTTGCATTCGCCGTGATCGCGCGCAAATTATTCGCCCAAATCCCCTGCGATAGTCCCATCGCATCGCCGATAAAAATCGGTTTGACGTACCCGTTCTTTTGCATTTCCGCGCGCAACCACCGCGTGGTCGCTTCGAGTTCGGTGTAATCGCCGAGCGCGTGAATTTCGATGATGTCGAACAATTCTGGACGCGCTAACAATTTTTGCGTTTCGCTAATCGGATGGCGGAACGTGCGATTGACGCGCGCGCGCCGCGCGATTTCGTCCGCGCTCGGATTGTTGTCGAACACATCGAGCATCATCAACGGCACGAGCCACACGCGCGCATTCGGGTTCGCGCGCTTGACCGCGCGGTGTGCGATGGTGAGCAATTGCAAATACTCGTCGGTTGTGCCGGGAAAAAATTCGGTCCACTCGCGTTCGATCACATAATCGAGCACCGGATATTTCAAACCGGGCAGGGCACGGCTGTAGCGCGTGACCAGGTTGAAAATGTACGCTTCGTAATCATCGAGATATTGCGGATCGGGAAAATGATTTTTCGGTTTCGCGGACGCCCACTCGTTCCACGCGGTTGTGTAAATCTGAATCTGATCGAATCCCGCGTTTTGATATTCGGTGATGTAGCGATCCACCTTGTCCCACTTGTAATCGTGTTTGCCCTCGCGCGGCGCGGTCGGTTCAAGCTCGCGCCAACCGAATGTTTCCGCGGCGGGTCGTGTGGATCGCGCGCCGGCTTGCGCGTAAATTTGCGCGAGACCGGGAAGCATATATTCGACGCCGAAGGCGAAGGGGCGTGGCGAAATAGTCGGCGCGGTGGTGGCAGAGCGCGTCGCGACTAAAGTTGGCGAAGGAACTAGAGGAACTGAGGGAATTGCGGGAACGGTGGGGACTGAAGAAATTTCGGTGGGCGGGCGCGTGGCGATCGGCGTTGCTTGTCCGCACGCAAGTAAAAACGCCAAGAGCGCACACACGTATATCACGAATTTTGCAGAACGCATACAAACCTAAAATGGGACGCGGACCGCTCCGCGCGCGGAGGAACGCGGATTAAATTCAACGGTGGGATTCGACGCTTCAGCGGGTTGTTTGTCCGAACGAACCACCGCGTAAACGCTCGAATCCAATTGTACATTCCGCGTTTGTCCGCGTTAGTCCGCGTCCAATAATTTCTTCACTTTGCGAAATACATCGTCGAGCATCGCCGCGTTCAATCGCCCGGTCTGCGTGTTTTGTTTGCTGGGATGATACGCGCAGATGAGCGTTGGTAATTTTGCCACAGAGCGCACAGGGGACACAGAGGTTTTTCTTTTTCCCTCTGTGCTCTCTGTGTTCCCTGTGGCTTTTTGTGAGTTACCCAAGACGTAAACCGCGCCGTGCGCGAATTTGATGCGCGGAATTTTGTGCCCTTGCTCACGCAATAATCGCACATAGCCATCGCACGCGATTTTGCCGAGCGCGACGATGACGCGCGCGTGTGTGAGCAATTCGAGTTCGCGCGCGAGGTACGGCAAACAATTCGCTTGCTCTTGCAATGTCGGCTTGTTTTCGATCCGTGAGCGCCCGGCGCAAGCCCAATCAAAACGACGCGCGCGTTCGGATCGCCAAAACCAGGGACGGGCTTGCCCCAGTAATCCCACGCGCGATACGCGCGCCGTTTCTCCCGCGCGATGCGTTCGCGATATTCAACGAGGCGCGGGCAGAGGCGGCAAGTGACAAGTTTTGAGTTGTGGTGAGTCCAGGTTGGGGTCATAGTTGTTCGCGTCAACGAATTTTACACGAATAAACGAATAGTGCGGGCGTTCTCATTCGTTTATTCGTTTCCCATTCGTTGAGTCTCTCCCTTCACACCTTGGGTCCCGGTGCAACCGCCATCAGCGCGTCGAAGAGATAATCGCGTGGAGGATTCCAAGATGGTGTATCCATTCCAGGTAAATTGAGACTTGAGACCAGTTGTTTTGCCAAGTTTGTTGGGGCTATATTCCCAGGTTGACGGACAAGATACGAAATTGCTTTTGCGGAACTATTGCGGACAAATTCGTCTTTATCCCCGAGCGCAGACAGCAAGACGGTGACAACTTGTGGTTGAATAGTTGTATTCTGAAGCGATTCAACGACGCGGGCGCGAACAAAGGCGTCTATTTCCCCAGTCATTGATAGTAAAGCGGAGAGGACTTGGGGCTGAGCAATTGCATTGCCAAGTGCTTCCACCGCACTAGCGCGGACAAAGGAATCTTCATCACGTAGAGTGGCCAATATGGCAATGACGACTTCTGGTATGGTCGTCGCATTACCAAGCGTATCTGCCGCAATAGCGCGGACAGATTTATCTTTATCATGGAGTGCTGACAGTAAGGCAGTAACGACTTGAGGTTGAGTCGTCGCATTGTATAGTGCACCTGCCGCATTAGCACGGACATACGCGCTCTTGTCGCGGAGTGTGATGAGCAAGTCGGCGACAACTTCGGTTTGGGTTACTGCATTACGGAGCGCATACGCTGAGAGGGCGCGGACATCTTCATCTTCATCGTCAAGCCCACGCAACAAGGTCGTGACCGTCTCGGGTTGGGTGGTTGCATCGCGGAGTACATCTGCCGCGCAAGCACGAACGTACTCGCTCTGATCGCGGAGGGTAGCCACCAAGCCAGAAATAATTTCTGGATGAGATACTGCATTGCGGAGTGAATTTGCTACAGGGACGCGGACATATTCACTTTCATCGTGAAGTGCATTGAGTAAAGCGATGTTTACTTCGGGTTGTGCTTTGGCATTGCCAAGCGCTTCAGCCGCACGGGCGCGAACATCTTCATTTCTATCTTGAATCGCAGACAGCAAAGCGCCAACAACATTGGGTTGGTTAATCGCGTTGCCGAGCACACTTGCGACACGCGAGCGCACATCGTCGTCTTCGTCAAAGAGCGTGGCTACCAATGCGGTAATGACTTCAGGGTGATTGGTCACGTTGCCAAGTGCTTCTGCCGCGCGGGTGCGGACATACCCATCGTTATCACGGAGTGCGGATAACAAGGCATTGGCAACTATTGATGGAGTGGATACATTGCTAAGCGCGTGCACGGCACAGGCGCGGGTAAGAGCATTTCTGTCGCGGAGGGCAACGAGTAATTCGGCAACTGTATCAGCGGAGAGGGTTATACTACAAAACGCAGAAGCGGCACTAGCACGAGTCGTTTCGTCTCCATTTCGAAGAGCATTTCTAAGGAGGTGATTGAGATCATTACCTCCCTCGCTCGCTTGAATTGATTGAATGTTATGTTCCAAACGTTTTCGCAACGGTTTATACTTCCCCGCGCCTTCTTCATCCATCCACAACTTGTACGCCCCATTCACAATTCGCTTGCGAAGTGGCGCGCTCACATCCTGATCCCCCAACACGCGCAACGCAAACAGCAAATCGCGGTGCAAAATTTCTTCGTAGGGGCTGGGTCCACCCAGGTCTTTGCCCAGAATTGTCTGCTCAACCAAATCGCTCACATCGTCCGGAAATTCCATTCCGTAAAAACCAATCGCGAGCAAAATCGGTTCTTCCCAGCGCGGACGATGCAAATGATTGCGAATGCGTTTCGCCGCTTCGCGCGGTTTCGCCACGAGCCAGCGCGCGGCAAAATATTCTTCAAACGTCAGGTGCATAAATCCGTAACGCCGCGGCGCGCGCTCGACAAACAGCCCGGTGTGTTGCCGAATCTTGGTCAAAAATTCGCTTACCGCGTTTTGCACGTCGGGGTCGTCCGGCTCTTTGCCCATAAACCCGGCTTTGACGTTCGCGAGTTGCGCGCGCACCTCGCCTTCGGTCGCAATGCCCGCCGGTTAGTTCTCGTGCATCCACGCCGCGAGTTCCGCGAGCAAACGATTCGCCTCTGCTTCGTTGACGAGCGCGGCTTGCGGAATGCCGCGCGCCAACTCCCAATCGCGAATGAGCGTGTCCGCCGCGAGCCGATACAATTCGATGCGACGTTGCGGCAAGCGCGCGCCAGTGCGATGAATCAACGCGAGCACGCGCAGTAAAAGCGGATTCGCGGACAGTCGTCGCACGCCGGGATTTTTCGTGATGGCGTCGGTAATGCCGTCAATCTCGGCTTGCGCTTTTGCGTTTTGCGCGTCGGGCGAGAGGTCGGGCGTTTGAAAGCGTTCGACCGCGTGACACCAACAATCGAGAAAGCGTTTGATTTGTTCATCGTTCATCTCGCAGACGGTGTAATGCAGCAGGTCGCCCGCGAGCGGTGCGGTGCGATACCCGGCAACGCGCGACGTAACGACGAAACGATTGCCCGCGTTCTCATACGCGCGAATCAGCGCGTCCGCTTGCGCGGCGATTTGCGCGCGTTCATCCGGCGCGATCACTTCATCCAAGCCATCGAGCAAAACGAGGCACGCGCCTTGTGCGAGTCGTTCGCGAATGAGTGTTGCGAGCGCGGGATCGCCATCGTCATCACCACGAATTGATGTTGGCAAAAAATCCGCGAGCGACCGGTTGTCGCGATTCTCGGCGTAATTCGCGAGACGTAAGTACAGCGGCAAGCGCGTTGCACCCAGGTCGGTCATCGTTGTTTCGCCGCGTTTCATCGCTTGCGCGTGACGCAGAGCGAGATAGCGCATCAGCGTCGTCTTGCCCGCGCCCGGGTCGCCGAGGATGACGAGTTTGTTTTTCTCGCGCACCAACTCCGCCAACTCAGCGACGACCCGGCGGGTCGTCTCCACATTGCCGCGCGCGTAACGCCCGAGCAAAATTTCGTACAGGTCCTCTTTTTCCTCCGCGCGCAAATCATCGCGCTTGCTCAACTCATCGAGTTCGCGTTCAAACACACGCCGGTCGCGCGCGTCGCCCATCGGTGGTTCGGCTTCCGCTTGAAGCGACACGTAAATTTCGTCGAGCAAGACCTGGACTTGGCGCACGGTTTGCATCGTCCCGCGCGGGTCGAGATAGCGATGCTGGTCAATCACCCAGTTCAAATAATTTTGAAGTGTTTCATCGGTTGGCGTGGGACCGTGTTCGATGCGTCGCAAAATCGCGTCGAGCGTTGCGGCGGATTGTTGCGTCGCGCGTGCAGTTTGAATGTCGGCGGCAGTTTTCAGCGCGTCGCGCAAATCGGCAACGCCCGCGAGTTCTTCGCGCAAAATTTCGAGGAACGCGATCACACCGCGCTCGACGCGCGCAGAATCGAATCGCGCCGGAAGCACATTGGAGAATTTGCCGCGCAGAGTTTCGGCGGCGATGGAATCGAAGGGGCGTTGGGCAATGATCGCAATCGCGTCGCGCACGGAGGGGAGATCAACAAACTGCGTGTCGCGCGTCAGCACGAGTGTGAGATCGCGATCGGGGTGATCGCTCGTCCAACGTTCAACTGCGCGTTCAGTCGCGGCCTGAATTTGCGCGCGCAATTTGTGGTCGGAGCGCAAGCGCGCAAAACGATCCGCGAGTTCCTTTTCGCCGCGTTCTTTCAATTTGTCCGCGACGTAATTCACCGCCTTGTCGAGAATTGTTTCGGCGACGCGCACACCAATCACGGCGGATGCGGTTCCAGCGATCAGAGTTGGGTCGGGCATAGATGCGCTCCTTGCGAGAGTTGCGGATAGTGTAAAGCGAAATGCGAGTCCGGTCAAGCCCGGTTTGATTTGACATTCCAACTTGGCGCGTATAGTATTACTCGCGAATCAAGTAGGGCAAATTTCCAATTTGCCAAATAGTGCAGGAGAAAGCGAATGTCAGTTCAAGAACATCTCGGCACGGTTACGCAGAAAGGGCAGGTGACGATCCCGCTGGTTGTTCGTCGCCTCTTGGATGTCAAACCGCGCGATCGCGTCGTTTTTCGCGTGACGGATGGTCGCGTCGAATTGCTTCCGGCGAATATGACGTTGGAAGCAGTGTACGGCGCGGTGAAACCGTTGGCGCGTCCAGAGAATTGGAAAACCGTGCGCCAGCGCGCGCGCGAAGAACGCGCCCAGTATCGAGTTCGCAAAACCAAAAAGCCGGGAGCGCGTTGATGGATTTTCTGGACACCAACATTTTTCTGCGCTATTTGACGAAAGATGATCCGGTCAAGGCGCAGAAATGTTATGAATTGTTTCAACGCATCAAACGGAAAGAAGTGCGCGCCGTTACATCCGAATCTGTTTTGGCTGAAGTTGTTTATGTGCTTTCTTCGCGCGCGGTGTATAATCAACCGCGCGAAAACGTGCGTGCGTTATTGTTGCCGATTGTGAGTCTGCCCGGCTTACGTGTTCCGCATCGCCGCGTGTTTCTGCGCGCGCTCGATTTGTATGCCGGTACATCATTCGATTTCGAGGATGCGCTGTCGGTCGCGCACATGGAGCGACTGAAGCTGACTACAATTTTGAGTTACGACGCGGATTTTGATCGCATCAAGACGATTCAACGACGCGAGCCGTAGAAAAAACCTGGAAGGTCTTCAAGACCTTCCAGGTTTTCATTTTACGCGATCATCCGCATCACCTCCAAAAATCGCTCCACCTCGTCCGCGCTGTTGTAATGCCCCAAGCCCACGCGCACCGCGCCGCCGGATTCTTCGAGTTGCAAACGATCCATCAACGCGAGCGCGTAATAGTTGCCATCCCAGACGTAGATATTTTCGCGTCCGAGTTGCTCCGCGATCGCACGCGGCGTTTTGTTTTTGAGTGTGAACGCGACCGTCGGCGTGCGATAATCGAACCGCGCGAAACCGGTGATGCCGTAGATCGTGATCCCAGGAATGTCGCGCAAGCCGCGCATCATTCGGACGAACAACTCTTGTTCGTACTGCTTGATCGCCGCGAGCGCGGTTTTCAAATGTAAGCGTCGTCCGCCAAATTGTTTGAACTGATCCGCAAACGCGCCGCCGTACGTTTCGCCGAGCGATGCGAGATAATCAATCGCCGCGCGCGAGCCGGCAATCGCTTCGTGATTCGCGGTGCCGGTCTCGAACTTGTCCGGCGGATTGTTCGCCGCCGGGCGCACTTTGTACGGTTGGATGCGTTCGAGCAGATCGCGTTTGCCGTACAGCACGCCCGCGTGCGGTCCGTAAAATTTGTACACCGAACACGCGAGCAAATCGCAATCCAGGTCTTGCACATCAATCGGCGCGTGCGGCGCGAGATGCACGGCGTCCACAAACACGAGCGCGCCAGCCATATGCGCGAGTGCGATGATCGTTTTCAGATCGTTCATCGTGCCGACCGCGTTCGACGCGCCGCCGACCGCAACGATCCTGGTTTTTGTCGAAAGATGCTTTTCGAAATCTGCCATATCCAACGTGCAATCGTCCGCTCTTGCAGAGCGAGCCAGGGCGAAATGTCCGCGTCGTGGTCGAGATGCGTTACAATGATCTCGTCGCCGGGATTCAACCAACGCCCAAGCGCGCGCGCAATGTTGAACGTGAGCGTCGTCATATTCGCGCCGAAAATAATTTCGTTCGATGAGCGCGCGTTCAAAAAATCCGCGAGCGCGGCGCGCCCGGCGGCGATTGTTTCGTCGGTGCGGCGCGAGGTTTCGAATGCGCCGTGCGTGTTCGCGTTCGCGGTAGTGTAGTACGCGATCATCGCGTCGATCACCGCTTGCGAAACCTGCGTTCCGCCGGGATTGTCGAAAAAAATCGCGCCCGACGCGAGCGATGGAAAGTGCGAACGAATTTCGTTGATGTCGTAATTCAAAGTAATTCTCCCTGGTTTAAAATTAGGAATTGCCCGCAAATCGGAGATTTGCGTTACAGTTCAAGATTGACCGGTCGTTGCATCAGCCAATCAGTTTGCCGGTCGTCGCCGAGTTGAAAAATTTGCGTGCCGACTTGGACAAATCCCCACGCGCGATAAAACGCAATCGCGCGCGGGTTGCGTTCCCACACATCGAGCCAGAGCGTATCCGCGTTTTGGCGCGCCGCGTGATCGAGACACGCGCGCATCAACGCCGCGCCGACGCCGCGCCCGATCCATTCTGCGCGCACATAGAGTCGTCCGATTTCAATCGCGCGCGCGCCGGTGATGCAATCGGGTGCGGGCGTTTGGCGGAGATGCGCGTAACCGGCGGCGCGTCCATCCATTTCCGCGATCAAAAAAACAAATCGCGGATCGGCTAACTCGCGCGCCTGTTTTTCGGGACCGAACGATGCGGCGAGGTACGCGCGCATATCAGCGGGCGTGTTATCGGCGGCGAACGTATCGTAAAAAGTTTCCGCGCCGATCTCCGCGAGCAATTCATTATCGGCGGCAGTCGCGCGTCGAATTGTGATCGAGTTATTCATCACCGGCAATGTCTCCCAGGATTTCTTTTTGCCGCGCCCACATTTTTTTCCGCGCGCGCGGCGTGCGATCGTCGTACCCGAGCAAGTGCAAAATGCCGTGCACCGCGAGCAAATCAATTTCATCCGCGATGCGCCAGCCCGCGTCGCGCGCGTGCACGCGCGCGGTCTCGTACGAAATGATAATGTCGCCAATGTAGCGACGTGCCGCTGGCACGTCGTTGCCGCGCGCCGGAAACGCCAACACATCCGTCGTCGCATCCGTCGCGTGAAATTGCCGATTGAGCGCGCGCATCTCCGCATCATCGGTTACGTAAATCGTCACATCGCCGCGCGCTTTTTCCGCGCGCAAAACTTTCCGCGCGATTTTTTTCAACCGCGCGCGATCCACGCGCGACGAAATTTTTCGATGCACTCGAATCTCAATTACCATTTACTATTTACCATTTACCTTTTCACGCGCGATCCAACGTTTGCTCAACATTTTCCGGCGGCGGATCGGGATATTTCACGCGCGGATGAAACAATCCTTGCAAAACGCCGGTGAATGCAACTTTGATTTGTTCGAGATCGCGCAGGGTCAGCTCACATTCATCGAGTTGCCCATCGCGTAAACGTTCGTTCACGATGCGATCAATGATCGCGCGAATCTGATCGAGCGAACCAGGTCGCTCCGCGCGCGTCGTTGCCTCGACGCCGTCGGCGAGCATCAGGATTGCGGCTTCGCGCGATTGCGGTTTCGGTCCGGGATAGCGAAAATCTTTTTCGACGATGGGCACGTCGCCGTTTGCGCGCATCGCTTTGCGATGAAAGTACGCCGCGAGTGTGGTGCCGTGATGTTGCGGAATAAATTCGATCAGTCGTTCCGGCAATTTATATCTGCGCGCGAGCGTGATGCCGCGCTGAACGTGCTCGATCACTACGCTCGCGCTCGCGGTCGGCGTGAGCGTGTCGTGAATGTTTACGCCGTCGAGTTGATTTTCGACGAACGAGGGCGACGCGTACGTCTTGCCGACATCGTGATAGTACGCGCCGACGCGCACGAGCAGAGCGTCCGCGCCAACGCGATGCGCGGCTTGCTCTGCGAGATGCCCGACGATCAAACTGTGATGATACGTGCCGGGCGCTTCGATCAATAATTTTTGCAACAGCGGATGCGTCGGGCGCGAGAGATCGAGCAGTTCGAGCGGCGTCGTGATGCCGAATAATTTTCCCAGCACGAACAAACTGCCGAACGCGATTAAACCGGACAGCGCGCCATTGCCCAGCGCGATCAAAATCGCTTGACTGACGGTCGCCCAACTCGCGTCGCGCGCGGTGATTTGAAATGCCGCGCTGATCACCGCGTTCATCAACGCGACGTACGTACCGCTCCACAAAAACGCTTGCAAGCGCTCAATCCGTCCTAACGATAACGCGGCGATCATACATCCCGCGAGCGCGTACACCACGCTCGGAAATGGATCGGGCGCGAAAAAACCGGCGGTGAGCGCCAGCACGAACGACGCGCCGAGCGCGATCGGCGCATCGAGCAACACCGCGAGGAGCATCGCCGCCGCGCTGAGCGGATACAGATTGAGCAGGGTCGGACTGGGCGCGACCACGCGCGCGCCGAGCGCAAAAGCCAGGATGATAAACGCGACGAGCGCGACCGCGCGCGGACGCGTGAACAACGCGAGCCGCAAGCGCGCCAAATAAATTCCCAACAACGCGATGAGCGCGCACGCGATCAACACGGGGCCCGCGTAATCGGTCAGCGCGCGATTTTGCGCCAACAATCCAACCGCGTCGAGCGCTTCGTACGCGAGCGGCGTAACGATTTGACCTTCGCGCACAATCGCTTCGCCTTTTTCGAGGGAGCGATACACGGTGCCGACGCGGTCGCGCGCGAGCGCGCGTTGCTCTTCCGTTTTTTGAGGATTGAAAAAAGTGTTGGGGACGACGAACGATTTCGCCCATTGCGTGACCAGGTCGGCTTGCTCGGCGGGGAGCGCGAGACTGACGCGCGACGCGAGTCTCGTGGTATGCGTCGGCAATTCTCTGGGACGAATTTCATCGCGCATCGTTACGTCGAGGACGTACAAAATTTCGGTAACGACGCGCCGATACGCGTTGTCTTCCAAGAGCAACGTGCGACTGATTGTTAGGTTGGGCACGCGCACGCTAGGAATCGCGTTGAGCCACGCGAGTTTATTTACGGAAGTAGTGTACGGGTCTTGGCGGACCGAATCGAGGTGATCGAAAATCTGGGTCGCGAGGCGCACCTGGTCGCGCGCGAGTTTCGCGTCGGGCGGATCGAAAATTTCGCGCGCGTCGCGTTCGGCTTTGAGCCGCGCTTCGCGCGTTTGAATTTCACTGACGAAGGTTACGCGTTCGGGGGCGAGCAGAGTGTGGAGACCGACTTGACCGACTTCGAGTCGTAAGTTCGTTTGCGTGGGTTGGTACACGAAAATGAGCGCGAGCGCGAGCGCGGTCAGCGCGCCCAGCACGAGCGCGGCAGACCCCTGCCATCGAGTCAGAGCGGACGTGCGCCGAAGCGCGGGATCACCGGCAATCATAGATCATCTCACGCGGCGGGACGCGCCCACACGTTACCGCGCGCGCGTGAGCAAGTACGCCGCGCGGCGTCGTGTGCCTTCAACGCGCGTGACCAGGTCAATCGCGCAATAGCCATTTGCAAACGCGTTTTGAAAAACGTCGCGCGTCGCCGCGCGCCATTCGCGCGCGAGCGCGGGATCGGCGGATTTGACGGCGGCGAGGTTCGCCGGAATTTCGACGAGCAGTTCCGCGCCGGCGAGGGGATAGACGCGCGTGATGCGCGGCAGATCGCGCGCGTCGAACGCGAGGTCGAACGCGCGCGGCAATTCCACATTCCACTCGGCGCGCTGCGCCGCGCCTTGCGCGTGTTCCAATACGCGCGGCGAATCGAGCCACCATTCGACTTCAAAGCGGTCGGATGCCAAGCCCGCGTTCAAGCCGTCGGTCATTTCGCCGTACGCGTTGGGGGTGTACCGCCGCGCGAGCGCGCCGAGATGCGCGAGGTTGAGCCGCGCGTTGAGCGCGAGCAGAGGATCGTACGTCCAGGTGATCAACGCGATCTGTTGCGCGCGCGCGAAATCGCGTTGCGCCCATTTCAAGCGCGCCCCGAGTTTGCGCGCTTGATACGCGGGCAGAACCGCGAGCATGTGCGAGTGATGCTTGAGTTGGCGCGTCGGGGGATCGAGCGCGAGAAAACTCAACGCGAAGCCAATCACGCGGTCGCCGTCGAACGCGCCGAGCGCGCATCCGCCGTGCTTGTGCATCGCGATCAGCAAATTCGCCGGGACGGCATCGCGCCAATCGGGCATTTGCCAAACACTGCGTTGCAATTCTTCGATGGCGAGATACTCGTCCCAGGTTTTCAAGGCGCGGATGCTGAGGTCCGCCTCGGGCGCGGCGTTCATTTAACGATGCCCTGGTTTGCGACTGCGCGACCCGATTTCTTCTTCCTCTTCTTCATCGTCGTCGTCTTCGTCGTCTTCCCAGTCGTCTTCATCCTCGTCCCAATCGTCCGCGTCTTCCCAGTCGTCTTTATCGTCTTCCCAATCTTCGCGTTCCTCGTCTGCAACTTTGTCGCGCGGCTCCATCGTGAGACAACCGGCATCCGGTTCGTATTCGATTTCTTCCGCGGTGCAGACTCCGTTTTTGTTGAATGTGCATTGTCGGTCGCGACAGCGAATGCGCGTCATCGCTTCATCCTCCAAAATTAGTTTTCGTTTGGAATTTTTGCGCCGCTATTATAGGCAAGTTGACCGGTTTTGTAAAGAAACAATTTGCGCCTCATTGCGAGTGTAGCGAAGCAATCCCCAACGTGGCGCTTGCTTCGCTTCGCTCGCAATGACCGATAAAATTACACATCCAACAACCCGTCCAACAATTTGACGATGACGTGACCTTGCGGCAGATCGATTTCGCGGATCACGTCGGGAATTGCCGGGAGCAAAATTTCGCGCGTGCCGGTGTTGACGATGTACACATCGTTCGCGCGCGTGTCGATCACATCCACAATCTCACCGAGCGATTCGCCCTCAACGGTAACGACGCGCAAGCCGATCATTTGGTAGAGATAGACCTGGTTCGGCTTGAGCGGCACGGCATCCTTCGCCGCGATCTGCACGAATTGATCGCGCAGGGATTCCGCGTCCGCCTCCGAATCAATGTCCGCGAGTTTGAGCAAACCGAATTTGCCGTGCAAGCGCGCGCGTTCGACGCGAAAAAATTTCGCGTCGTCTCCGAGGAAAACTTCGCGGAGCGACGCGAATCGTTCGGGGAAATCGCTGAGGATTTCGATTTTCAATTCGCCGCGATAGCTCCACGGTTTGAGCACGCGACCGACGACGAGATAGGGGAGAGATTTTGGCATAATTGGAAATTGGATGTTAGAAATTGGAAATTAGAAATTGGATGTTAGACGACTTTCCAACATCCAACTTCCAATTTCCAATATTCTACGCGCCGGGTACGCGCGTAACGACATCGAGCGAAACGCGTTTGCCTTCGCGCATCGCCGCGACGCGCACGAGCGTTCGCATCGCGTTCGCGATCCGTCCGCCCTTGCCGATCACGCGGCCCATATCGCCTTGCGCGACGTACAGTTCGAGCGTAATCGCGCCGCCGCGTTCGTCCGCATTCACCTCGACCTGGTCGGGATGTTCGACGAGCGCGCGCGCGATGTATGCTACCAAATTATCGAGTTCCATAAGATTAGTTTTATAGTTTGTTAGTTCGCTAGTGCGATAGTTTAGAGACTCCGTAACTATCGCACTATCGAACTAACAACTATTGCACTAGGCAGGTTTCGCTTCGGCTTTGACGGCGGCGCGGGATTTGCGCGCGGCGTGGACTTTGATGTACTGGTCGCTGATGTTGGCTTTGCGTAACAACACGCCCACCGCATCGCTTGGGCGCGCGCCGACGCCGAGCCAATAGCGCGTGCGTTCTTCGTTCAGCACGACGGTCGGCGGCTCGGTGCGCGGATCGTAATGCCCCACGTTTTCGACGATGCGTCCATCGCGCTTGGTGCGTTCTTCCGCGATCACGACGCGATAGGTCGGTTGTTTTTTCGCGCCATAGCGCGCGAGACGAATTTTGACAGACATTGTTTCTCCTACATTTCCTTGTTTCCCTTATTTCCTTTATTGCCTTTCGCAAAGTAACTACTCAGCCAGCATCCTGAGCGGAACGAAGTGGAGTCGAAGGATGCGGTCATTTGTACGGGACGCCGCTCCGCAAGCCCCATTCGACTTCGCTACGCTCCGCTCAGGGTGCTTGCTCCGCTCTCGGGTTGAGCAGTTACTTCGCAAAAAGAAATGAAGGAAATAAGGGAACTGTGATTAGATGCCTAAACCGGGAAATCCCGGAAACATACCCCGCCCTTTGCCGCTTTTGAGTTGCGCCATCATGCGTTGCATTTGTTTGAATTGACTGACGAGTTGATTCACTTCTTGTACGCTCGTGCCACTGCCGTTCGCGATGCGTTTGCGCCGCGAGCCGTTGAGAATTTCCGGCTGTTGGCGTTCTGCGCGCGTCATTGAATTGATGATCGCTTCGATGCGTTGCATTTGCGCGTCGGTTACTTCGGCGGGCAGTTCCTTCGCCATTTGATTGAAACCGGGAACCATTCCCAGCAATTGCGAAATCGGGCCCATCTTTTTGATCTGTTGCAATTGCGAAAGAAAATCTTCAAAGTTAAATTCGGCTTTGAGAATTTTTTCCGCGGCTTGGCGCGCCTGATCCTGGTCGAGATTCTCCTGCGCCTTTTCGATGAGCGTGAGGACATCGCCCATTCCCAGGATGCGCGACGCGAGCCGATCCGGAAAGAACGCTTCGAGCGCGTCCAACTTTTCGCCGACGCCGAGATATTTGATCGGGACGCCGGTGACCGAGCGCACCGAAAGCGCCGCGCCGCCGCGCGCATCGCCGTCAACCTTGGTGAGGATTAACCCGGTTAACCCGACGCGCTTGTTAAATTCATCCGCGACGCGCACCGCCTCTTGCCCGGTCATTGCGTCCACGACGAGCAAAACTTCTTGCGGTTTCGTTTTTTGTTTGATCTCTTCGAGTTCGTGCATCAAGTCGTCGTCAATGTGCAAACGACCGGCAGTGTCGAGCAGGACGACGCTGTACGCGCCATCGCTCGCGCGCTTGACCGCGTTGATGCAAATCGTTGGCGGCGGCACGGTATCACTTTCTGAATGAACCGGCACATCTAATTGTTTGCCGAGCGTTTGCAATTGTTGAATCGCCGCGGGGCGACGCGTATCGGCGGCGACGAGCAGTGGCTTTTGTTGATGCTTGCGAAGATGCAACGCGAGTTTGCCCGCCATCGTCGTTTTGCCCGCGCCTTGCAAACCGATCAACATCACGACGTGCGGCGGCTCGCCGGACAAATCAATTTTCGCCGGTTCGCCGAGCGTGCGAATCAATTCTTCGTTGACGATTTTGATCACGGTCTGCGCGGGCGAAAGCGATTGCATCACCTCGATGCCAATCGCGCGTACACGCACGCGCGCGAGAAATTCTTTGACGACTTTGAAATTAACGTCGGCTTCGAGCAATGCGAGTCGCACCTCGCGCAATGCGGCATCCACATCGGCTTCGGACAACTTGCCTTTGCCGGAGAGTTTCTTGAAGACGGCGTTTAATTTTTCGCTGAGCGTATCAAACACAGTGCGCTATTCTAATTGAGATTGGCAATTTGGTCAAACGCATCGGGCGACTCAAGTCGCGTCAACACATAGCAACGCCGACCTTCGTCGGCATACATTCAAGCGACGAAGGTTGCTTTTGCTTTGCGCGTAGCGTGCCGCGATTTCAATCGCCCGGTCGCGATCAACGCGCCCGCGATCAACACACTGATTCCCGAAACGAACGCGGCGATTTGCCGGATCGGTGTGTCTTCAAATCGAATTTTGATCGCGTGCGATCCCGCCGGGACGCGCGCGAGGATCAATCCTTGTTCGCCAAACGGTTCAATATCGAGCGGTTGATCGTCGAGCGTCGCGCGCCAGCCGGGAAAATAGCGCGTGTAAAATTGGATTCGCGCCGGCGCGCGCGCGGTCACGCGCGCCTCAACCGATTGACCGCCGTACCGAATTGTTTCAACCGTCGCGTGCGCGTCGAGCGAAATCGCGCGCGTCAATTTTTCGCCCGCGCGGTACTGCGCGACGAGCGGCGAATCAAGCGGACGCTCGCCGGTTAGCCAAATTGTGTCGCCCAACAATTCGCGCTCGCGCACTTCGAAATCCATTTGCGCGGCATAATTGAAACGCGCTTCGTTATGTTGCGGTTGCGTGTACGGATAATGCGCGATCACAAACAGCAGAATCACCGCGAGCGCGGGCGCGCGATCGCGCGCGTCGTCGAGCGCATTGATCGCCGCGCCGGCGAGGAATGCGAGCGCGAACGCGCTGACGATCAACACGCGCCACGGAAATTGCACGAACGCGATCACGCCGGCAAACATTTCCCAGAGCGGTGTGGCGATCGGCAATACCGCGAGCACGATCGCGATCACGATCAGCAAAAAGAAAATTGTGTGCGCGCGCATCGCGCCGCGCCCACGCGGCAAACTCCACAACGCGCCGAGCGCGAGCATTACCGGGATCAAGCCGAGTTGAAGCGAAAATTGATCGTTGCCGTTTTCGCCGGCGTACCCATAACCCCAGAACGGCGAAAAGAGTTGTGCCACGCTCAAAAAATGTTTGCGATAATCGAAAAAGCCGCCAATGAGCGCATCGCTTTTGAGATAACGTTGCTCGAACAGCACCGGCAATAAAAAGATCGCGGCGATGCCGAGTGCGAGCAGGATTGCACCACCAGCGTAAAGCGTGAAACGTAAAACGTAATTCGTAAAACGTAATTGGTAATTGGTAAGTTGGACAAGTAGAAATAAAAGATACAAACCGATGATCGGCGTGAAGATGACTGCCATCGAAATGTGCGAGAGCAAGAGCCCGGCGTACGCGAGCGCGGCGAATGCGAGATCGCGCGCGGCGCGCGTTTCGGCGAGCCGATGAAACGCCCAAAAGATCAGCGGCGGAAAAATGAACGAAACGAGTTCGGCTTGCGCGGCGCGCACGTACAGATCAACGAGATGGTACGGCACATACACGTACGCGATCGCGGCGACGAGCGCGGCGTTTTTATTCGCCAGCGCGCGCGCCGCGAACAGGTACATCGCGAGCGCGGAAAAAAATAGCGCAAGCCCGTCCACGATTTTGACGGACGCGACGAAATCGAATCCGATCAAATGAAACGCTTCACCGAGAAAAAATGGAAGCGGCGCGAGAATCACCCACAGCGGATAGCCGTACCCGAAAACCATATCCGCCGCCCAACGCGGAAACCACGCGCCATCGCGCACGGAGAGATCGAACATTTGCAAAAAATAAATCGAGTGGCGCGCGTCGTGCGCCGCGCTAAAATAGCCGGGCGCGGTGAGCGGCGCGAGCGCGGGGAGGCAAAAAGCGAGGATAAGGAAGAGATGCAAGGATGAAGGATGAAGGATGAAGGATGAAAATCCCTTTTGAATCCTGGTTTTCATTCTGTTTCTTGATTCTTGATTCTGGATTCTGAATTCTGGCTTCTCTTTGCGCGCGCATCCCAGAGCAACACGCCGAGCGCGAGCAAAATGCTGAACGCGGAAATCCACGCACCGATCACGCGCGGCATCGAATCGTCAAAGCGCACCATTAGCCATTGCTCTTGACCTTGTGGAACGTCCACGCGAATTCGTCCGAGTGGATCGTTCGGGTCAACGTGCAACGGGAGTTCGCGAATGATCTCGGTCGTTTGTGGCTTGACCAAATACGCGCGCCAGCCCGGATAATAAAATGTGTTGAACGTGATCGTCGTGTCTTCTTGCGCGTGATAAACAACGCGCTCGCCGTTCGCTTTCATCCCGGCAAAATTCGGCAGGACGCCAATCCATAATTTTTCCGGGTCAATGTGCGTGTAATCAATTTTTGAGCGAAGTTTTCTCCCGGCAAAGTACACGTCTGCAATGGGCGACCACTCTGGGATTTCTTTGACCCACGCGGTCGAGCCGGTCATTTCGCCCGCGCTCTGCTGAAAACGAAACAGACCCAGGATGCTGACCGGTCCCTCTTTCGGTTCGACGATCATTTGCGCGCGCAAATACGGAAAACTTCCGAGTACGATCAGCGCGCCAAGCAAAATCGCGGGGAGCGCGTCGCGCGCGGAATTTTCGGCTTCGTCGCTTACGACAATCGCGCCCGCGAGAATCGCGAGCGGGACAGTTGTCAGTGTGAGCAAGCGCCACGGAAATTGCGCGAACGAAAGAATCGGGCGAAGCAGTTGCCACAACGGCGCGGAAATCGAAAGGAGAAGTAGCGCGATAATTCCCGCCATCGCCGCGAAGAAAATCCAAATCCGGCGCGTGCCGTTCGGATTTTTGGCAATCGCGATGCCGGAAAAAATCGCGAGCAACACCGGAACGACGCCGAGTTGAAACGACATCTCATCGCGCGCGCCAGGTTTGCTGATGCCAAAGCCCCAGCCGGGATCGAACAGTTGGAAAAAATACGCAAAGTGATTGGTGTAATCGTAATAATTGCCGAGCCATTGATCGGTGCGAACGTACTGATATTCGAGCACCGCCGGGATCAGAAAAATCGCGACGAGACCGATGCCGAGCGCGAGGGCGAAGAGGGGCGGCAAACCGAGGCGAAATAAAATTGGTAATTGGTAAGTGGTAATTTTGCCGAGCATCAAAAACAAAACCCAGATGCCGAGAATGAGCGTGAACATTAGCGCGATGCCGTTGTGCGAAAACATCAGCGCGGCATACGCGATGGCGGTCGCGACAATTTTCGCGCGGCTTGGCGCGATCACCATTTCGTAAAAGCCCCACAACGCGAGCGGCAGAAAAATCAGCGCGACCGATTCGGCGAGCGCGGCGCGCACGTACAGATCCGCGATGTGGTACGGAATGTAAATGTACGCGACGCCGGACACGAACGCGGCGCGGCTCGACGCGGTGATGCGCTTGACGAATCCAAACATCGCCGCGCCGGACAAGACAATCGAGAGCGCGAAAACAATTTTCGTCGCGAGCACAAAATCGAAACCGATCAAATGCAACGCTTCGCTCGCGTACAATGAGCCGGGCGCGTAAATGTTGAACATTGGATAGCCGTAGCCGAAGGTGTAATCGGGCGCCCAGCGCGGATAAAAAATGCCGTCCTGGATCGAGCGATCAAACTCGAACAAAAAGTATACCGAGTGGCGTCCGTCGTGCGCGCCCCAAAAATAACCGGGCGCGGTGAGCGGCGCGATCGCAAAGATCGAAAAGAGAATGAGCAGGATCAGATACGGATCGATCTGTAAAGTCGGTCGCTTCATTTTGCTAAAATCAAACTCCGCGCAAACGAGTGCGCCGTAAAAAATTACGAGTGGCGTCCAGTGCAAAGCCAAACGATTGAATCCGCCGGTCAATCGCCAATCTAACGCTGGACCGGGCGTGCTTCCGGCGGAGTAGAAAATAAAAACGAGATTGGCAAAATTCAAAGCGATGAGCGCGATGAGCGAAGCGTGTTGTCGCCAAGCACGCAGACCGATCAGCAACAGCACCGGCAACGCGATCCACAACATTCCCCAATCGTTGAAATTTATGATCTGGGCGCGAAAGAATTCGAGAATTTGGGCGGTGCGTTCCCAAGCGAAATGCCCCGAAATAATTTCGATCATTCCCGCGAGCGCGTGGTTGGAAAAATCTGTATAGCCAGCCAATTTGTGGTAAATCGTCCAGGGCATCCAGAACGCGATAAAGAGCGCGAGATAGATGCCGAGGTTGAGAAATAGCTTGCGCGTGAGACCAGAAAATAAAACGAGCACCGCGAGATTGATCGCGAGATACAGCAGACCTTCGGCGCGCGTCCAACTTGCCAATCCCAACAACACGCCGGAAAGAACGAGCCAGGATTTTTTTCTTTCTTTCAAATAACGATACAGATAAATCGCGCTTGCCACATAATAGAATCCGAACGCGACATTAGCATAGCCATTCGTTGACTGCGACCACACGAGCGGTGTGCTGGACAAAAATAATGTGCTAACGAGCGCAAGCGTGCGTCCGACAATCTGTTCGAGGTTCGCACAAAAAATTAATATTAGCGATAAAAAATAAACCGGGAAGATTGCCAGGACAAACCCGCCGCCTAAAAGATAAAGATAGCTGACTTGCAATGGCACATTCAACGGATAAAATGCCCAAGCGGCAAGTGATTGGAGTTCAAGCGATTCTTTGGCGGCGATGAGTTTACCTTTGAGCACCCAGATCGCTAACGCATCCCACGCGTGGGGGGGCCAGTACAGCGTAATCAAAAAAACTGCAATGACGATTGATGCGATGCCTGCGATCAGCCCAAGATCGAATTTGAAAAAAGAGGGTTGTTCCCAGGTTAAGGTCGGGAATTGTTTTGGCAAGCCGCGAAACTTACGCCGGATCAGCAGAATCAAAATCAAAAGGGAAAGATATAGTCCGATTCCGGTTGCAAGCGAAATGCTCAAGCCGAGCCAGGACGCGAGAAAAATGCTAAAGCTAAAAATGCCCGCACCGATTCCGAACGAGAGACCAAGCTGTTCCAAGCGGCTCAAGCACGCGCGCAAAATGTCGAGCGCAAGCCAACCGAGCAGAGACATCGCGAACAGAAATATCAGTGTTTCGATCATCGCGGCAGATCCAGTTTATACAAACCCAGATGTTCATTTAACATGAGCTTGGTTCCCGCAACCGGAAAATTTGGAAAGTCGCGGTCGTTGATCACAACGTACTGAATCTCCGGATGTTGGCGGAGCATCTCTGCGCCTCCGTGCAGGATGCGGCGCGGATAAAGAAAATAAAAATCCACTGCGCCATAGTACGGATCGAGCAAAAGCACCGCGTCGTCTGGGGTTTGTTGTTGAACGAACTGCATCAGCGGAAAATATGCCCCCCACGTTTTTTGCATTTTGTCGGCGTATGACCAAGTGGGGCGTTCCCACAAGGGCGCGAGCGCGCGCTGAAAAGCGGACGCTGAAAATACCAAATGCGCCAAAACCAGGATGACGATGCTCAACGTAGCGAGCCATCGCAAGAACCGAATCAATTTTAAATCGAGTTGCGCCATTTGCATTTTTTTACTTTTGACCAGGCAGAAGTTGATCGGTAATCACCGGATCGGGATCGCCGGGACGTGGGACGCGAAGCGAATCCGCGCCGGCGGTGATCAACGCGCGTTCGCCGGTCGCGGATTTGTAGAGACCGATCTGCAAATAAAAACCTTCGCTCGGTCCCTCGACATCAATCTGAACTGCGTGCATGTCGTTGATCACTTGCCCGGCTTGCCATTTGATTGTCGGAAGTGATCCGTCTTGCGGCTTGTTGTCTGATTGTCCGTAGGTGTTGCCGTTTTCGTGAACGGCTTGCACGAATACGGTGTAATCGTTGTAGATCGGACGCAACGCTTGCCAGGTCAAGTGCACGCGTAATGTCGCGCCGTGTCGAAGCGGACCGACGATGCGATAATCCAACAACGCGATTTCGTTGTTGCCAAAGATCGCGATTTGCGGACGCGTCGGTTTGACATCGAGAAACTTGGGCGCGAGATAACCGTAACTCGCGACGACCGGCAACGCGACAAAAAACGCGAGCATCATCGGACGCGCAAAGCGCGGATCAAATTCGATCACCGCGCCCGCGACGAACGCGAACGCGAGTCCGACGAACGCGAGCAGTTGCCACGGCGCCGCGACAAAAATTCCCAGCACGTTCCAGATCGGCGATGTGATCTCGAACGTCAACGCGATCAACACGAGCGCGACCGCGAGAAACATCGCGATGATGCGTTGTAGTGAACGTTCGCCGGAGCGTTCATCGTTCGCGTGCCAGCCCAACGCAATCGCGATGATCGCGAGTCCCAGCGGCGCGATGCCGATTTGCAACGGGAATTGATCGAGAAAATTTCCAGTGCTCGCGCCAAAGCCCCACAGCGACGAAAACAATTGAAACGGCAAAACAAAATTCGGCTCGAATCCATCACGCAGGATGCGCGCGTTGTTTCGCAAAATTGCTGGGAGCGTGAGGAGCGCGCCAAACGCGAGTCCGCTAAAAATAGGGATTGAGAAATTGAGAGACTGAAAGTCCCTTTGGGATTGAGAGAGTGGTGTGGTGCGACCGCGCGTTGCGAACGCGATTGCGAACGCGACGAGCGCGAATAAAATTGCGATGCCGGGTTGGGTGAGATAAAGTAACGCGAAAGGCAAAGCGTAAAACGTAAAACGTAAAACCTTGTTGACTGACGACTGTTGACTGACGGCTGTTGACTGACGACTGACGACTGACAATAGCGCAACCGGAAATATCGCCCACGCGACCGATTCCGCGAACGCGCCGCGCACGTACACGGTCGCGATGTGAAAGGGCAAGTAGATGTACACGACTGCCGCGAGCATCGCGCCGGCATCGGAAAAGAATTTGCGCGCGAGCGCGAACATTGTCAAGCCGCTCGCGATCCACGCGAGCGCGTACACCAATTTGATCGCGCCGAGATAGCCGAATCCCAATCGCGAAAAAATCAGCGCGATGAAATACGGCAATGCGCCGTCGGATCGAAACAGATCGGGCGCGCGACCAAGCGTTGGCATCCAACTAAAAAATTGCAACGGGTTTTGATCGAGCGCGATCAGATTGTAGTAGGCGAGCAAGCCGGTGTGAGATTGAAATGCGCCGGGGTATTCCAACGGCGCAACCGCAAACACCGCGAGGAGAACCACGAGCAGGGGATAGAGTCCTGCCGACCCTTTGGGAAATTTCACGGCGGGATTATAGCATTAGTGGCAAAGAACGCAAACTGCAATCTATTTCGTTTGCCAGTTCGTATCATAACGTGACGAAAGGAGGGATGCGAATAAGGTCAACGATTTTCGAACCGACCTCAAGTATTCTGACAAATCTTGGCGCATATCGAATCCGATTGCGCTGTTCTATAAAAGGAGTGCCACCTAATGCAAATCCAGACAATTGCGCGATGGTTTGAGAACCGACGCAACTTGCTCGTTACGTTTCTCTTGCTCGCGCTTGTGGTTGTGTCTTTCGTCGGCGTCAACTCGGTAGCGGCTGGCGGTCGCCCGTTTTCCACCGAGCTTACCGGTGCGGCAGAAGTGCCCGGCCCCGGTGATCCAGATGGAAGCGGTGCGGCACATCTCACAATCAATCAAGGTCAGGGCGAAGTGTGTTTCGATATTACCGTGGCAGACGTTGCGCCAATCACTGCGGCACATATCCATGCCGCGCCGACTGGCGTGGCTGGGTCTGTCGTTGTGAACTTTAATGTGGCGGTGAATGGTCTCAACGGTTGTGTCGCCGCCAATCCTGATCTCATCAAAGCGATTCGACAAAATCCAGCAGATTATTACGTGAACGTGCATAATGCATCGTTTCCGGCAGGAGCATTGCGCGGACAACTGGGCAAATAGTTTGCCGCTTCAAGTGACGCAAAGACAAGCCCTCGCTTGGTATGAACAAGCGAGGGCTTTATTTTTCCGCGATTGTGGTGGGATGGAATAAAAAACTAACCATGATCAAGTTGCCGGTGCCATTTTCAATTTGGGCATTTGATCCCAAGTGCGCCCGCGCAAAAGCCGCCCCGCGTTTTTCTTGCGAACACCGCCCCATTGTTTGAAAAAGAACGGGACGCGAATTTGACGACATTGATTCCGAAGATCAATCACCCAATCTTCTTCGATGGGGCGCGCACCGGGTCCCGATTCGCCGCCAACAATGACCCAATCAATTCCGCCTAGATTGATCTTGGGCAAAGGACCGAGCAACGGCTCTAGCGAAAGAAATTTGATGCGCGCATTCGTTTGCCGCAAGTGATCAATGCGAAAAGTGTATTTTTCGTTTTCGACGCTGACGCCCATCCAGATATTGGGAGCCCAATCAATCTTGGAATTCAGTTCGGCAAGACGCGCCGAGCGTTTGGTCAAGACTTGGAAGGTGTGCCAATGCGCGCGCCGCATCACATCGAAAACTTTCAATATGAATTCGGCGGGCACATCCTTGTGGAAGAGATCACTCATCGAGTTGACGAAGATCATTTGTGGTTTCTTCCAATGAAGTGGCAACTCGAGGGCGTGTTCGTGCAACGTCAATTTGAAGCCATTGACGTAATTGGGTTGTCCCATTGCTTGCAAACGCAACGCCATTCGTTCGGCGTAGCAATGTTTACAACCCGGGCTTGTTTTTGTGCATCCCGTGAGTGGATTCCAGGTGGATTCAGTCCACTCGATGCTTGAATGTGTTGCCATTCGATTTCCGTTTCTCTGTGCACTCTGCCAAGATAATAGCACGGACGTTCTTTTTTGTAAATACCTAAAACAATCGCGTTTGCCCAGAGACATCGCGCCTGGTTATCTTTTGCCAAAAATCGTTGCCAAGTTTGCTTTTACTCGCAAACAATAGACGATAGAGAGGAGCATTTTTCGAGTTCCGAATCAATGGTTCGTCACCAGTTTCATCATCTCGGCGAACATCGGGATAACCAAGTCGTTGTAATTTTTGTTTGTAATGATCCATCAATTGACGATGTACAAAATTTTCTTTGCCGTGATGCTTGGCAAAAATCTTTCGCCACTCGGTATCGCCAAAGAATCGATCAACGATGGTTTCTTCGTTGGACTGGAAAGATAGAGCCATCTGGCGATTGAGCCCGCCTTGCGGATAATTGATGATCAAGTCAATGCGTCGAATTGTTGCGAGTTGAGCTATGGTTTGCCACTCTAATTCAAATCCTTCGGGATCGAGGAACGCGAGGTTCAACGAGTTGCGGTCATCACGTTTCAACTGTACGACAATTTCACGTACGATTTCATTACAGTCACCGGGATGGATATGGACGCGGTCATAAAATGGCGAAGCCGAACATCGTTTATCAAGTGCAGTTGTATTTTCATCGGAGAGATCGGCAAAAAAGTATCCAGTAAACGCGTATTTGGTTGTCAATGCCAAGAGTGGCGATCCTAGCAAAACCGCGTCGGTTTCGCGGATGCGATTCTTTCCAGGTCCCGCCATCAGGTCAATATAATTTCGAATTGACCATTTGCCTCTCATCGCGGTTTCAAATACGTTGATGTATCGAACAAGGTAATCAAGTTTTATCGCCGCCCATTCTCCGGCAGATCGCGTTGTCAACAAATCGTCTTCGGGTTTCAGATAATTTTGCATGATGTTCTCCGTTGAAAATCTGCCAAGACTATGGCAATGTGAATTAGGACGATCGAACTAGGATCAAGGGTTGTAATTTTTGATTTCTTATTTTTCTTCCAACACCGATTATAACATGACTATCCTTGCTTTTCAATTTGACACCTCCTCACCTTACGCATACAATACCGCACAGTTTCTCACCCGCCGCATTCGTCTAGTGGACTAGGACGCCGCCCTCTCAAGGCGGAGACCAGGGGTTCGAATCCCCTATGCGGCACTCGTTATTTTCGATTTTTGATTTACGATTTTCGATTTGAAAATCGGCAATCGAAAATCGAAATTCTTTTTTGTGCTATAATCTCCGCAAATGTGCTCCGTTCAAAAATTCGGCTGGACGATTTTCCTCACGCTCGCGCTGATCGGTTGCCGCGCGAATGTTCAAGACATCACGCGCGATCTGCGGCTCAATCTCGGCATCGAACCGGCGACGATTGATCCCGCGCTCGCGACCGATCCCGGCGCGCAACAGATCGCGCGCATGCTGTTCGCGAATTTGATCGAGATTGATCCCGCGACAACGCCGCAACACGCGCTCGCAATTTCCTGGGCGGTGTCCTCCGACGGCTTGATCTGGGAATTTAAGTTGCGCGATGACGCGATCTGGGTGCGCTACGTGCCCGCGCGCAATCTCTTTGAAACGAAACGCAAAATCACCGCGCGCGATGTCGTCTACAGCGTGCGCCGCGTGTTCGATCCGCGCGTCGGTTCGGGATTCGCGATGCAATTCGCCGCGCTCATTCGCGGCGCGGAACAATTGCGCGGCGCGGATCCAAACAAAACGAGCGACGCGGATTTCGAACGCCTCTTCAGCGCGCTTGGCGTTTCTGCCGTTGATGATTTCACCTTGCGCTTTACGCTCACGCGTCCCGCGAGTTTTTTTCCGACGATTCTCAGCGCGTGGCTCGCGCGCCTGCAACCACGCGAAGCCATCGAAGCCGGTGGATCGGTGTGGACGGAACCGGGAACGATCTGGACGAGTGGCGCGTACGCGCTCGAACGCTGGGCGCACAATCGCGAAATCGTTTTACGCAAAAATCCGTACTGGTTCGACGCGGCGAGCGTTTCCATCGAACGGATTCGTTTCGCGATGATCGCGGACACCGCGACCGCGCTCGACGAATATAAAAACGGCAACCTTGATTCGCTCGATCCGTACGGCGGACTCGCGGCGACCGATGTCGAACAATTGCGCGAAGACCCGTTCATCAGCAAACAGTTGCAAATCGTTCCGACGTTGTGCACGCACTATTACGGATTCAACACCGCGAAGGAACCGTTCAAAGATCCGCTCGTCCGCAAAGCGTTCATCGCCGCGACCGATCGCGATACGTTGGTGAGCAGTGTAATCAAATTGGGCGAACCGGCGCGTTGGTTCACGCGACCTGGTATTTACGCGTCGTCCGATATTTCCGACACGCTCGGTGCGCCGCTTGCGTTCAACGTGAAAAACGCGCGCGAATTTATTCAGCAATCGAGTTACGCCGGGAAACGTTTGCCCGCGATCACGCTCGGCGTGAACACGAGCGAGGCGCACATTGTTTTCGCGGAAACGCTCGCGCAAATGTGGAAGACGAATCTCAATGTCGAGGTGCGCGTCGCGCGGCTCGATTGGAAAAGTTATTTGCAAAATCTGCGCGACAATGCGCCGGAAATTTTTCGGCTCGGCTATTGCGCGTACTATCCCGATGCCGCGAATTTTGCGAATGTGTTTCGCCCCAACTCGCCGGACAATTTCACGCGGTGGAACAGTCCACAACTCGATCAGATCATCACCACTGCCGCGCGCGAGAACGACGCGACGAAACGCCGCGCGCACTATCGCGCCGCCGAAAAAATGTTGATCGAAGATAACGCGGTGATTTTGCCGCTGTGGTGGTCGGATCGCGCGACGCTCACCAAGCCGCACATCAAACGCTCATTCGCAATCACCGACGGGTTTGAACGTTTTGAAACGTGGGAAATTCGGTAACGCTGTCATTGCGAGCGGAGCGAAGCAATCTCCGACCGGCATTGGGGATTGCTTCGCTTCGCTCGCAATGACAAATTGTTTTTGACAAACCCCCGCGCGCCCGGTACAATACGCGCAAAGGATCAATGAAATGTCCGCGTTGAACACTGCCGTTCAGCAAATTACCTCGACCGTCGCGCGTTCGCACGCGCTGGCGACGCGCTGGACGAGCGCGCGCGTTTTGCGTTGGCGCTGGTTCGCGATTGTAATTATTATCGCGCTCGTCGCGCTTCACCAATTTTTCCTCCACGACATTCTCATTTTTTTCGCGCCGACTTGGCACACCCTTATCGAGTGGTTGGTTTACAGCATTATCGGTATCGCCGCCGCGTGGCTCGCGCTGACGAGTTTGGCGCGCTCGCTCGCGCGCCGCGAACGCGCCGAAAGCGAATTGCGCGACGCGTTTCGCGAACTCGAAGCGAATCACGACAAGTTGTTGAAACTCCACGATTTCGGGCGCCGCGTGTCCGACGCGAATCACGAAGAAACGGTGCTCGAACTCGCGGCGCAAGGCGCGGTGCAAATCACCGGCGCGCGCGCGTCGAGCATCGTTACGTTCGATGACGCGGGCGATCGTTTGAAACTCGATGTCGCGTGGGGTTTGAGTGATCGCTACTTGCACGCTCTGCGCGCGCGCGTGGATGCCGGAATTCCGGCGGCGCGTTGTCGCGAGTGCGCGACGCTCAAAACTAAAGCATCGTCCGATTGTCCGCTTTTTGTCGGTTTGCACGACGCGGCGCGCGCGGATGGCATCGGCTCGCTCGTGTGCTTGCCGCTCACGCGCGAACAAGATCGCGTCGGCATCATCTCCGCATATTTTCCATCGGTGGATGGACCGCCCGAAGATCACATTCGTTTGCTCAACATTCTCGGCGGCACCATCGCGACCGCGCTCGATAGTGTGCGGCGGCGCGCGCGCCAGGTCGGGACGCTCCACGCGTTGGATCGCGCGACGCAATCCACGCACGCGCTCGATACGTTGGCGTCCCAGGTTTTGGATATTGCCGCCGCCGGGTGGGACGCGCAGTCGGGCGGAATTTTTCTGTACGACGATGCGACCCAAATGTGGATGTGCCGCGCGCGTTTCAATCTCGGCGACGATTTCACCGACGCGCGCTTTCAACTCGGTTTGCAATTCGCGCGGCAGGCGCGCGACGCCGGCGCGCCGATCATCGAAACCAATTTGACGCGCGATTTGCAATCGGCGGTCGCCGCTCCGCTCGCGACCGACGATCAAACCTTCGGCGCGATTTTTCTCGCGGCGACGCGCCCGCGTTCGTTCGATGAAAATCACACCGAACTGCTCGCGACGATGGCGCATCAGATCGCGCTCGCGATTCGCAACGCGCAGTTGTACGCCCAGGTCGGACAAATCGCGATGCTCGAAGAACGCTATCGGCTCTCGCGCGAAATTCACGATGGACTCGCGCAAACGCTTGGCTATTTGAATTTGCAAGCGGAACGCGTCGAAGGATTGATCGCGGCGAAACGTTACGACGCGACCGCGCGCGAACTTGCCGAGATGCGCCAATCCATTCGCGCCGCGTATGTGGATGTGCGCGAAGCGATTGATGGCTTGCGGATTAGCGTTGCCGACCCGGGCAACTTGAGTGCGCGGCTGGCGGAGTACGTGGACGCGTTTGCGAAACAATCCGGGATCACCGCGCGTTTAATCGCGCCGGACGATTTGACGATTGATCCGGAAACCGGGATGCAGTTGTTACGCATCGCGCAAGAAGCGTTGACGAACGTGCGAAAACATTCCGGCGCGCGTAATGTTCAAGTGTTGCTCGACGCGTCCGCGACCGAAATCGAACTCGCGATCACGGACGACGGGCGCGGATTCCCGGACGCGATCCCAGGTCGCGCGTATCACAGTCACGGTCTCGCGACGATGCGCGAACGCGCGCAAAGTATCGGCGGCACATTTTCGGTCGCGACCGGCGCGGGGCAGGGCACGCGCATCGCGATCGCGATCCCGCGCCGGAAAAGTGTAGTATAATGCGAGTGGAGGTTGAAATGATTTCACCATCACCAACAATTGCGTCGCCGGTGTCGCGTACTGAACCGGAACAAGGCAAGTGGACATTCGAAGATTGGTTGCGTTTGCCGGACAATGGCTATCGTTACGAAATCATTGATGGAGGTTTGTATATGGTGCCGCCCCCGGATTTCGTGCAACATCAACGACCAATTGCGCGTTTGTTCAACTGGATGTACGTTTTTGTAGAAACACATCAACTCGGTGAAGTTGGGATCGCGCCAGCCGGTGTGCGGTTGCCGAATCAACCGGTGCCATTTCAGCCGGACATTTTCTTTTACGCCGCCGGGCGCGCGGACGTGCGCTTTGGTCAGTACATCGAAGGCGCGCCGGATTTGATCGTCGAAGTGTTGTCGCCGTCGAATTGGTTGTACGATCGCCAGGAAAAATTCGCGGTGTACGAATCCGCCGGCGTGCGCGAGTATTGGATCGTGGATCCACGAATGAAAACGATCGAAGTGTTTGTGTGGGAGCAAGGCACGTACACGCTGATCAACAAATGGGGCGCGGGACAACGCGCGCAATCCCAGGTCTTGCGCGGTTTCGAAATCGCGATTGATGAATTGTTTCAATAAACCCAAAGGGTCTTCAAGACCCTTTGGGTTTAGGATTTCAAATGATCAAAATTCTCATCGCCGACGATCACTTTATTTTTCGCGAAGGACTCGCGCGCATTTTGAACGACGCGCCGGAAATGCGCGTTGTCGCGACGGTTGGCGCGGGCGAAGACGCGCTCGTGCGCGCGGGCGAATTCAAACCGGATGTCGTCTTGATGGATGTCAATATGCCCGGCTGGGGCGGCGTCGAAGCGGCGCGGCGCATCCACGAACAACATCCGCAAATGCATGTGTTGATGTTGACCGTCTCCGAAAAAGAAGCCGATTTGTTCAGCGCGATTCGCGCGGGCGCGCGCGGCTATTTGCTCAAAAATGTCGGCGGCGCGGAATTGATCGACGCGATCCAACGCGTGTACGCGGGCGAAGCGATGATCGCGCCCTCGATGGCGGCGAAACTGCTTGCCGAATTTGCCGCGTCCGATAAACCGGCGCGCGCCGCACCCGGCGAAGACCTCACCGACCGCGAGCGTCAAGTGCTCGAACTCGTCGCGTGCGGAATGAGCAACAAAGAGATCGCCGCACAACTCGCGCTCTCGCCACACACGGTCAAGGCGCACCTCCGCACGATCCTCGACAAACTGCATCTCCGCAGTCGCACTCAAGCCGCCGCGTGGGTCGCGCGGCGCGGGATTAGTCCTTCCGGCTAATCCGTTTTCCACTTTTTCTAATCCTTTTTTCTCTCCCTCTTTATCTCCCATCGGGCGATGACGCTTCGCCGCGCCCGTGTTAAAATCGCGTCAAATGATCTCGCGGGTTCTGCAGAAGCCAGCGCGTATTTTATACGCGCTGATTTTTTTACCGGTCGTTGGCATACTCGTGTTCGCGACTCTGCGCCCGATCCAGGTCTTGCCGCGCATCACGCTCGCGCCCGGTTTTTCACTGCTCGATCAAAACAGTGCGCGCTTGACGAACGAAGATTTGCGCGGGCACATCGTCCTTTACAATTTCACCTATTCTGATTGCGCCGCGCCCTGTCCGCAAACGAGCGAAGTGATGCGCGCGTTGAAAAATCGGCTTGGCGAAATTGACGCGGGCGCGATCCCGGTTTCACTCGTAACGATCTCGTTCGATCCCGATCGTGATTCGCCGGAACGCTTGCGCGCGTACGCGAATTATGCCGGCGCGGATGGCAAGACCTGGCGCGTCGCAACCGGCGATGCGACGCGCTTGAAATACGCGCTCGGCGGCGGATTCAATTTGTACTATGCGCCGAACGCGGACGGCACGTTCACGTTCGATTCGTTGTTCGTGCTGGTGGATGGCTGGGGCATCATTCGCGCGTATTACAAAACCGCGTCGCCGTCGGTGGATCGGCTCGCGCGCGACATTGGTTTGATCGCGCAAGAAGCGCGCAACAGCACCGGCGCGGCAAAGTACGCGTACGAAGCGGCGCATTTGTTTCTGTGTTATCCTCCGTAGAAGTTGGAGGTTGGATGTTGGAAGTTGGATCGCACATTCCAACTTCCAACATCCAATTTCCAACATCCAACAACATGAAATTAAATTCATTCGAAAAATTCTCCTGGTTCGTCCTGGTTTTCAATCTCGCCGTAATTTTGTGGGGCGCGTTCGTGCGCGCGAGCAAATCGGGCGCGGGATGCGGCAGTCATTGGCCCCTGTGCAACGGCGCGATTGTGCCGACTGCATCGCAAACGCAAACGCTCGTCGAGTTCGCACATCGGCTCACGAGCGGCGCGGCGTTTTTGCTTGTGATCGCGATGGCAGTGTGGGCGTGGCGCGCGTTTCCCGCCGGGCATCGCGTGCGCGCGGGCGCGGGCGCATCCATCGGCGGAATGATCGCGGAAACGCTCGCGGGCGCGGGACTGGTGTTGTTCAACTGGGTCGCGGATGACATTTCATTCGGACGCGTGATCATTATGCCAACGCATCTCGTCATCACATTTTATTTGCTCGCGGCGTTGACGTTGACCGCATGGTGGGCGTCCTTCGACTATCGCTCAGGATTCGCCGATCGCTCAGGAGATGGCGCGGCGATTCAAACGCGCGACTCTTCGACTGACGCTCAGGGCGCGCGCGCGTGGATGCTCGGCATCGGATTGATCGCGACGTTGGTGATGGGAATGGCGGGCGCGGTTACCGCACTCGGCGACACGGTTTTGCCGGTCGCATCGCTCACGCCGGGCAGTTACGAAAAACTTTCGCCCGCCGGACGCGCGCTCGTCGAAATGCGCGTGTGGCATCCGCTCATCGCGGTCGGCGTCGCGATTTATTTGTGGTTCGTCGTCAACTTTATTCGCGCGGCGCGGCGCGATTATTTCGTTACGCGATTTTCAACCGCGCTGATCGTTTTGTTTTTGATCGAGCTGGGCGCGGGCGTGGTGAATGTTTATTTGCATGCGCCGATTTGGATGCAGTTGCTTCATCTCTTGCTCGCGAACCTCACCTGGATTTTGTTAATCTTGTTGAGTGCGGCAACGCTCGCGCGAGATGAAAGTACAAAATGAAAATCAAACCCTGGATCATTTTCGCGATGCTTGCCGGATTCGTGTTGATCGGCGCGACGGCATTTCTCGGCGGACGGTTGCTGACGCCGTACGAATTTCACGGCGCGATTTTGCAATCGCCCCAACCGGCGCACAATTTTTCGCTGATGAGTCACGTCGGGCAACGCGTCGCGCTGAACGATTTTCGCGGCAAGATCGTTTTGGTCTACTTTGGTTACACGATTTGCCCGTATGTGTGTCCGACGACGCTCGCGGATTTGAGCAAGGCGCGCAAGTCGCTCGGCAAAGACGCGGATCAAATTCAAGTGATTATGGTGACGGTCGATCCCGAACGCGACACGCTCCCGGTACTTGCCGATTATATGACGCACTTTCATCCATCGTTCCTGGGATTGACCGGTACGCCGGATGAAATCGCGCAAGCCGCGACGCCGTTCGGAGTTTTTTACGAAAAAGAAAATTCCGATTCCGCGCTGGGCTATTTGGTCAATCACACGGCGAACGTGATGGTGATTGATCGCCAGGGGTATCTGCGAATCGTTTTTCCATTCGGCACCACCGCGGAAGACATCGCGGCGGATTTGAAATACTTGATTCAAAAATAATCGAACGATTCTGGAGTCGAGCGTTTACGCGACTGTTCATCTGACGAGCAGTTTGTCGGAGCGGTAGTTTAGCCCCTTGTGGGCGTCGAAGGCGTACCAGAACGCCCACGAGGGGCTATGCTACGTTGAATCCGGATCCGATTTGAAGGGAGGGATTGCAAGCGACACAATTTTTTGCGCGACGAACTGGCGAATGAAATTTTTACTCGAGGAGGAGGAACAATGCAACCCAAAGAGGAACATCCAAAGGGCGCGCTGACGATCATGCTGATCTTTATGCTGACGATCATCATCCTGTGGTCGTGGGTCTTTTTGACCTTGATGGAGAGAGGAGTAACGCGATGATTCACGTTCATGTGTACGAAAAATGGTGGATCGGTCTCACGGTCGCGATGTTGATCGCGTTCTCGCTCGCGATTGGCGTTTCCGGGTTTATGATGGGCATTCAACTGCCGTCGCCGGAAGCGTTAGTGAATCCGAACACGGTCGCCAAGCAAGGCGATTTTGCGAACCCAGGTTTGAAAGAACTCGCGCCGAAAAAGTACGTCGCGTACATTCGCGCCGAAGCGAATCCGTGGAAATTTCGCCCGGAAAAAATCGAAGTGCCGGTCGGTTCAACCGTTACGTTTTACGTAACCGCCGTGGATGTGCAACACGGTTTCAAACTTGAAGGCACGAATATCAACGTTCAAATTTTGCCCGGTCAAGTCAGCAAGATGACCGCGACGTTCAACCAAAAAGGCGAGTTCCCGTTTGTCTGCACGGAATTTTGCGGTGTCGGTCATCAAAACATGTTCGGCAAATTGATCGTCAAGTAACGATGGAATATCAATCCACCGCGCGTATGCAAAATCGCGTCGCCCTCCCACGTCTCGGCGCGCTCATCCAACTGTTCAAACTCCGCATCGTCGCCTTGCTCGTGTTGGCGTCCATCGGCGGAGCAGTGCTGGCAAGCCGAGAGCAATGGCGGATCGGCGACCTGGTCTTGCTGGTGATCACCGGCGCAATGTCTTCCGCTGGCGCGTCCGCGCTCAATCAATACATCGAGCGCGACCAGGACGCGCGGATGCGCCGCACGCGCGGTCGTCCACTCGTTACGCGCGCGGTATCACATCCGGCGGGCGCGCTGGGAGTGGGCAGTGGTTTGATCGTGGGCGCGATCGCGATCGCGTTGCCATTCAATCAATGGCTCGCGTTGTTTCTCGCGCTGGGCGCGTTGATCTACGTGGGAGTGTACACCGTGTGGCTCAAGCCGCGCACGATGCTCAACATTGTGATCGGCGGCGCGGCGGGCAGTTGCGCGGTGTTGAGCGGAAGCGCGGCGGCGGGTGATTGGTCGCATCCGACGGCGGTGGGTTTGGCGTTTTTGATTTTTGTGTGGACGCCGGTCCATTTCTGGAGTCTCGCCCAAGTGTATCGCGACGATTATGCCAGCGCGGGCGTGCCGATGTTGCCACTCATCGCGAGCGCGCGCGCGACGGCGTGGTGGATCGGCTTGCACACCGCCGTTACCGCTTTCGTCGCGTTGGTATTGAGTGTTGACCCCGCGCTGGGCTGGCTTTACTTCGCGCCGGTCGGTGTGGCGACGATCTGGTTGGCACACCACGCGGTGCGTTTGATTCGGCAACCCCAAGCCCATGCGATTCATCTCTTCAAATGTTCGAATATCTATTTGGGCTTGGTGCTGGTCGCCATTTTCATCGGAACTTGGTTCTAGGATGGCTGACCTTCTCAATGAAAGGAGAATCATGAATACTTTCGCAGTGGAAAGAAAAATCGCGGGCTGGCACATTTTTGTCGCCATCTTTGCGCTGTCGCTCGGCATTCTGTTTGGACCGTTGCAAGCGTGGGAGCATATGGGTTGGAACACGTACCCGGCTTTGCAAGCGGTTGGTTTGCAATCGTACTATCAAGGTCTCACATTGCACGGCGTGCTTAACGCGCTCGTGTGGACGACGTTTTTCATCACCGGCTTTTTGACGTACGTCGTCGCGAAAAGTTTGAATCGCGGGATGACGTTTCCCAAATTAAGTTGGGCGGCGTTCTTTGTGATGGTCATCGGCTTGGTGATGGCGGCGATTCCGCTTCTGCTCAATCTCGCGACCGTGTTGTATACAATGTATCCGCCACTGCAAGCGCCCTGGTATTATTACCTGGGCTTGACGCTCGTCGTCGTCGGTAGTTGGATGAGCGGTTGGAGTATGTTGCTCACCTGGAACGCGTGGCGCAAAGACAACAAAGGCGCGACGACACCGTTCCTCGCACTCGCCTCGCTCATCTCGATGGTGCTGTGGCAAATTTGCACGCTCGGCATCGCGTCCGAAATTCTCGTTTTGATTTTGCCCTGGTCGCTCGGCTTGGTGCCGGGGATTGATGTGCAATTGTCGCGCACCTTGTTCTGGTTCACCGGGCATCCGCTCGTGTACTTTTGGCTTTTGCCCGCGTACGTGTCCTGGTATGGGATGATGCCGAAGCAAGCCGGTGGAAAATTATTTAGCGAACCACTCGCGCGGCTCGCGTTCTGGTTGTTCCTCTTGCTCTCGACGCCGCTCGGTTTCCATCATCAGTACGTTGATCCTGGGATTCCCGAAGGATGGAAATTTTTGCACGCGGTGCTTACGCTGTCGGTTTTCTTTCCCAGTATGCTCACCGCGTTCAATGTCGTCGCGTCGTTGGAGAATGGCGGACGTGCGCGCGGCGGCACGGGTTTGTTGATGTGGATACGCAGTTTGCCCTGGGGCGATCCATCGTTCACCGCGCAATCGCTCGCGATGATCGTGTTCGCGTTCGGCGGCGTCGGCGGCGTGATCAACGCGTCGTACAACGTCAACCTGGTGATCCACAATACCGCGTGGGTGCCGGGACATTTTCACACGACGGTCGGCACGGGCGTAACATTGACCTTCATCGGAATTTTGTACTGGCTGATACCGCACTTTACCGGCAAAGCGTTGTGGGGACGCAAGTGGGCGTTGTGGCAAGCGTGGCTCTGGACGATTGGCGTCGCGATTTTCTCACAAGGATTGCATCGCCTCGGTTTGCTCGGCGCGCCACGCCGCACGATGCTCGGCGTCGCAACCGATAACTATGGCACACCCGAATGGCTCTTCCCGCGTTTGATGACCGGCTTGGGCGGAACGATTATGCTGATCTCGTTCTGTGTGTTCCTCCTTGTCGTGATCAAAACAATGCGGAACAAGGAAACCGCGCAGGTCGAAATGCCGGTCGCGGAAGCACTGCATCACGAAACGATTCCCGCGTGGCTCAACAATTGGCAACCCTGGCTCGTCGGCGCAGTCGTGTTGATTTTAATCGCGTATGGTCCGATGCTCGTGCAATCGATCGCGCAATTGCAAATGACTTCGCCCGGTTTCAACGGGCTGTGGTAAATGAAACGTGATGCGTGATGCGAAGACAGTAATTAGTAATTGGTAAATAGTAAGTCGCATCGCGCGTCAAAAAAATCAGAATGTCGGATTTGTTATTTCGATCAGGTCGAGATTTCTCGCTTCGCTCGAAATGACGAGTCCGAAGAAAGGAAAAACAGATATGAAAAAATTGATTCTTGCGATCACTCTGCTCACGCTCGTCGCGCTGGTGATCGCAGGTTGTGGCGGTAGTGGCGGCGCCGCGGCAGGTCCGGGTGATGTCGCGCGCGGCAAAGCGTTGTACAACAAAAGCACCATCGGCACGAAATCCGCCGAAGGTTGTGTCGCGTGCCACAAGTACGATGAAAAAGAAGGCAAAGCTGAAAAAGCGCCGTACACCAAAGAAACTGCCAAACGCTCGGCAACGCGCGTGCCGGGGATGGGCGCGGAAGAGTACATCAAAGAATCGTTGCTCAGCCCGGACAAGTACATCGTCGAAGGTTTCAACAAAGGCGATATGTACCAAAAGTTCGGCGCGGAATTGAGCGCGCAAGAGATTGCGGATTTGATCGCGTATCTGCTCACCGAGAAATAAGGTAGAGAGGGGATGAGAGGGCATAGAAGGCGGAGAGGACAAAGAAGGCGCAAGAAGGTATGCCGTCTTCGTCCTCTATCCCTTCTTTACCTTCTCACGCCCTCTCTGCTCTCTGATCCCTTCTTCTGCATAGGTCGAGAAAATGTCCGAATCGAAAAGCAAGTACAACGTTACGATTCCCGATGTGGATCACTGGCGCGCGATGGTGAAATGCCAAGCCGCGTGCCCGGTGTTGACCGACGCGCGCGCGTACGTTACCGCGATTGCGCGCGGCGAACTCGAACTCGGCTACAACATCGCGCACGCGCCGAATCCGCTCTCGACGGTGTGCGGACGCATTTGCGGCGCGCCGTGCGAAAAAGCGTGTCGGCGCGGCGCAATCGGTCCTGATTTTGAACCGATCGCGATTCGTCCGCTCAAGCGCGTGCTCACCGAACGCTTTGGTCCCGAAGCGGTTCAGCAATTGCCGGGCGCGGCGCAAAAAGAAAAATCGCGCGCGCCATTTCAAGCCGGCACACCGCAAACCGCGATGCGATCCGAACACACGCAACCGGGTTTGGGCGCGCGCGACGCGTCCTCGCCTGCGCGCTGGTCGCGCGAAAATTTACGCGCGCTGTCCGCAACGCCGGGACGCAAACGCGGCAAGGTCGCGATCATCGGCGCGGGTCCCGCATCGCTCGCGGCGGCGAATGATCTCGCCTTGCTCGGACACCAGGTTACGATTTACGAAGCCGGTCCGAAAACCGGCGGAATGATGCGGTACGGCGTCCCGGTGTATCGCGTCGATCAACAAGCGATGGATTTGGAAATTCAATCCATTCTTGATCTCGGCGTCACGATTCATTTCAACACGCGCGTCGGCAAAGATATTTCGCTCGCGGAATTGCGCCGCAATCACGACGCGGTTTTTCTCGGACTCGGTTTGATGCAGGGGCGCAAAATCAACATCGAAGGCGCGGATCTCGACGGCGTGATCACCGCAGTTGATTTGTTGCTCAACTATAACCTGGGTTACAAAGTTACGTTGGGCAAGCGCGTGATCGTCGTCGGCGGCGGCGATGTCGCGATGGATGCCGCGCGCACCGCGTTGCGTTTGGGGCAAGCGACTGCCGCGCAAAAAATCGCGCTCGATGAAACGCAAGCGCGCGCGGAAGAAGAGGAAGAGGGCGTGCACACCGCGCTCGATGTCGCGCGCACCGCTCTGCGGCTCGGCGTCGTGGATGTGAAAATGATCGCGCTCGAATCCTGGGATGAAATGCCCGCGTCGCGTTTTGAAATCGAAGAGGCGCTCGAAGAAGGCATCCAGGTCAATCCGCGACTGGGACCGAATCGCGTTATCGGCAAGAATGGCAAAGTGATCGGTTTGGAAACGATTGATGTCGCGTCCGTGTTCGACGAAAATCGTCGGTTCAATCCCAAGTTCAAACCCGGCACGGAACGCGTGATCGAATGTGATACGGTCATTCTCGCGATTGGTCAATCCGCCGATCTCGCCGCGCTCGGCGGCGCGGAGGACATTCACCTTTCGCCGCGCGGCTTGGTCGCGTTGAAAAACGAATTTGGACAAACCTCCGCGCCGGATGTGTTCGCGGGCGGCGATGTCGCGTATGGTCCGCGGCTCATCATCAACGCTGTGCGCGATGGGCACCTTGCCGCGCTCGGGATCGAGCAACACATTCAAGGTCGCGCGCTAACGACGACAGTGCAAACCGAGTGGACGGAATTGCCCGCGCACGCGATGCCCGCCGGTTGGACGAAACGCGATCGCGAAAAAATTCCCGGCTTGCCGGTGGATCGCCGCACCGGGATTTCGGTGATCGAGCTCGGTTACTCGGAGGCGCAAGCCGCGCACCAGGGCGCGCGTTGTCTCGAATGTAGCGTCAACACGATCTTTGACGCGAGCAAATGTATTTTGTGCAACGGTTGCGTGGACGTGTGTCCCTGGAATTGTTTGAAAATCGTGCGCGCGGATCAAATCGCCGGTGATGAGCTGGTGATGAATGTCATTGCGAGCGAAGCGAAGCAATCCCCAAGTAACTCGGAGATTGCTTCGTCGCCAAGTTCGCTCCTCGCAATGACAGACGAACCGTCTATCGCGGTGATGCTCAAAGACGACGCGACCTGCACGCGTTGCGCGCTCTGCGCCGAACGTTGTCCGACCGACGCGATCACGATGGAAGCGTTTCGGTTTCGCGAAGAACTCAGTTATGCTTAGAAGTTGGACGTTGGATGTTAGAAGTTGGAATTTGTTTCCAACCTCCAACTTCCACGCAAGGAGAATATGGCTTCACTCACAAACACAATCACCCAATCGCGCGTGTGGCGATCATTTTTCCGGCACGGCATGCCGAACAATCCGCTGGATCGTTCGCTCGTGATGACGACCAACATTTTCTTTCACCTGCATCCGGTCAAGGTGAATCTCAAGAGTCTCAAAGCGACGTACTCGCTGGGGCTGGGAATCATCACGACGTTTTTGTTCGTGTCGCTTTCGGTTTCCGGAATTTTGTTGATGTTTTACTACGTGCCGACGGTCGAGCGCGCGTATCCCAACATCGTCGCGTTGCAAACCCAGGTGCCGTTCGGGCAACTGCTTCGCAACTTGCATCGCTGGGGCGCGCACTTGATGGTGCTCGCGGCAGTTCTGCATATGGCGCGCGTCTTTTACACCGGCGCGTACAAACCGCCGCGCGAATTTAATTGGATCGTCGGAGTGCTGTTGCTGATTCTCACGCTCGGCGCGAGTTTCACCGGCTACTTGTTGCCCTGGGATCAACTTTCGTTTTGGGCGATCACGGTCGGCACGAGCATCGCATCGTACGAGCCGGTGATGGGTTCGACCGTCAAAAAGATATTGCTTGGCGGACCCGAAGTGGGGCAAGAAGCGTTGACGCGTTTTTACGCGTTGCACATTATGGTCATTCCCGCGATTATTTTTCTGCTGATCTCGCTTCACATTTGGCGCGTGCGTAAAGACGGCGGACTCGCGGCGAATGAAAACTAGTGTGATAGTGCGTTAGTGTGTTAGTTCGTTAGTTGATGGCGGATTGAGCAACTATCGCACTATTGAACTATCGAACTATCGCACTTGGAGACGATATGGCAAACATTCAAGCATTTGAAAAAGGCGGCACAAAAACCTACTCGATCGTCGAGATCGTGCGCGGCGCGCCGACGACGATGGCGGACAAGGGACCCGATAACACCGTGTTCGCGTTCCCAATTGTCGCGATCCTCGAAGTGTTGATCGCGCTCGGAATGAGCGTCGTGCTGATGTTCATCGCGCTCGGCAAAAACGCGCCGCTCGAAGAATTGGCAAACCCGCTCGTAACGACCGACCCGGCAAAAGCGCCCTGGTATTTTATGGGCTTGCAAGAATTGTTGGAGCATATGCACCCGACGATTGCCGGTGTGTTGATTCCAACGCTCGCGGTGTTATTTTTGATCGCCGTGCCGTACATTGACAACACGCGCGCGGGCGCGGGCAAATGGTTCGGCGCGCCGCGCGAAAAACGGATCACGCTATTGACCGCGTTGTACGCGGTGATCGTAATGGTCGCGTACGTTCTGCTCGACAACGCGTTCCCCGTGCGCGAACTGTTGCGCGCGGCAGTGCCGGCAATCGTCGCGCAGTCCATCATTCCCGGTTTGATTATGACGATTCTCGCGGCACTGCCCGCGTTGATTGTGTGGCGCAGTCGCGCGAGCGCGCGCGAAATTTTAGTCGCGCTCTTTACGATGCTGTTTGTCTCAGCCATCGTCTTGACCGTGATCGGATTTTTGTTTCGCGGTCCGGGATTCAAACTGTATTTGCCCTGGGATATGCCGCACGGTTACAATCCGTTGAATAATTTTTGATGGAGTGTTCACAATGACCATACACGTCGCGCAACCAAAAAAATCCGGCGTCAATCGCCGGCAATTCATCGGCATCGCTTGGCTCGGCACGCTCGTCGTGCTCGGCGGTCAAGTGCTGGCATCCTTGCTCAAATTTATTCAGCCGGTCGCGGCGAGCGGATTCGGCGGCGTCGTGCGCGCCGGCAAGGTGGACGAGTTCGCGCCGGGCAGTGTCAGTTTGATCAAGACCGGGCGATTCTATTTGTATCGTTTGGAGAATGGCAGTTTTCTCGCGATGTGGCAAAAATGCACACATCTCGGGTGCAGTGTGCCATATCTCGAAAAAGCCAAACAGTTCGAATGTCCGTGTCACGGTTCCGTGTTTGATCGCACCGGCGTCGTGCTGGGCGGACCCGCGCCGCGCCCGCTCGATACTTTTCCGGTCTCGATCAAAAACGGCGAAGTGTTTGTGGACACCGGCAATCCGGCGCAACGTGAGAAATTCGATCCGAGCCAGACCGCGAAGGTGTAACGCAAATTTCCAAATTTGCGGAGTAGCGCAAATTTATAAATTTGCGGTACGAGGAATCAACTATGCAAAATGAAAATTACGACCGATACATTTTGATCGGCTTGGGCTTGACGATTCTGCTCGTCATCGCGATGGGCTGGTCATGGTTGAGCGAACCGGATCGCATCGCTGAAGCGTCGAAGGCGATCAACAAAATCAATCTCACACGCGGACGCGAATTGTACGTGGATAATTGTACCGCGTGTCACGGCACGCGCGGCGAAGGCGTGGACGGTCCCGCGCTCAACAACAAAATTTTGTTGAACCTGGCATCCGACGAAGTGTTATTCGATACGATCAAAGCCGGGCGACCGAACACGACGATGCCGGCGTGGGGACAAACCGTCGGTGGTCCGCTCACCGATGAGGATATGCGCCACGTCGTCACATTTTTGCGCGCGTGGGAACCGAACGCGCCGGAAATCAAAATCGAATTTAAACCGAGCGCGTCGCGCGGCGCGACCTTGTTTTCGAGTTCGTGCGAAATTTGCCACGGCGTCGAGGGCAAGGGCGGTTCCGCGCCCGCGATTAACGACGCGGCGCGTTTGAAAAGTTTGAACGATGAATGGTATCGCGCGACGATTGCAAACGGTCGCCCGGCAAAAGGTATGCCGACCTGGGGCACCGTGCTTGCGCCCACGCAAATTCAAGACCTGGTCGCGTTGGTCGCGGCCTGGCGCACCGGTCAACAAATTTTGCCGGACACGACGGTTGCTGATCTGCTCGAGTCCGCATTGTTCTCGTTGAATCAACGCGATGCGCCGGACGCGCTGTTCTATCTCAAACGCGCGAAACCGCTCGCGTTCGGTCCCGCAGTTGCGAAATTCGATCCGATCATCTCGCAGATCGAAAAAGGGCAAGCCGATCAAGCATTGAAAGATTTGACCGCGCTCCGCAACGAGTGGCCCCTCGGCGATGAAGTGAAAGGCAAAAAAGTGTACGGCGACGCGTGCTCCGGTTGTCACGGATCGGACGGCGCGGGCGGCGTCGGGCGCAAACTCAAACCGAACGAGTTTGTCCAGAAAAATAACAACGCCGAAATACTCGCGCTGTTGTTGAACGGACGCGCCGGCACTTCGATGCGAAGTTTTGAAGGTAAACTCACCGAAGCCCAACTCGCGGACGCGATCGCGTTCATTCGCGCGTGGCAAAAATAAATTTGTAGCGCGGGCGGCTCGCCCGCCGATCAAATCAAGGGCGAGCCGCCGCAAGTTACCGGATTCGACGCTTTAGCGTAACGTGTTTGTAGTAACCGCTTTAGCGGTTGTGCTGTGCGCTCAAGCGCACACTACAAACGTACCGAAACCGCGAAAACGCTCGACTCCCACATTGTCAGTGTTACTTTGAAAACAACCGATCTGATCAAAGAGTTTGACCCGGCGCGCGATTGTGTGCCGGCAAGCGAGACGGACGAAAAATTCGAAATCGTTTTTGCGGATGATCCCGCGCCGAGCACCATCGAATTGCCGCAACGCCCGGCGATTTTTCATTGGCTTGAGCGCGCGTTCCTCGCCGTCGAAAAGCCGGTCAATCGCATCGTCGGCGCGCCGCAGTTGAATCCGTTTTACTACACCGGGCAAATCGCCGTTTTCCTCTTTGGCATCATCGCCATCACCGGTTTGTTCCTCGTTTTATTTTTCCAGGTCGGGTTTGACTATTCGTACCTGTTTGTGTCGCGGATCGAGAGCCAGCCCATCGCGCGCGTCGTGCGCGCGGCGCATCGCTACTCGTCCGACGCGTTCGTGATCGTCAGCATTTTG
>JACRPR010000237.1 GCA_016223105.1 Chloroflexota bacterium
AATTCGGATTGCCATATATTGCATATTCTTCGTCAGAGTGGGGCTGTTGCAATTTGAAAAACGTTTGAGTCTCGTTCATTGTATCCCAAACTCCACTTTCATCACATTGAGCTGGTCCAATATTTCATCCTTACCAGCAAGGGGATTCTCATCGAAGAATCTTTCCCATTTTTTGTTCCAACTATTCTTCCATTTTTCGCCACCGCCCTTACCATGAATCCCGTAGTGGAAATCCGCAGGAAGTTCTACAGTGTAATCTTCAATATCCAACCCGGCGTCTTTAAATTTTGCTTTCAATGATCCCTGTTGTGGAAGCAAATGGTGTTTATGTATTTCAGATGGTTTTCCTTTCGCCGCTGACATATTCTTCGCGGCTTCACCCAGCATCGCGCCTTCTTCAAGTGCCGCCGTCACACCGGTCGCGACACCGTGAGCAACTACAGCGGCACCTGCGCCCATGACAACAACGCCAGCCGCGCATCCACCACCAGCGGTCCCCAAACACGTCGCCGCGCCACCCAGCCCACCGCCGACAATCGTTGAGATTCCTTTCACCACTTCGCCGACGGATTGCGCGATCGAAGCCGCATTCCCTACATGCCTGCCTACCGTTGTTTCTATTGGCTCATTTGGCTTGGCGGCTAAAGATTCCTTGACTTGGGGTGCAAGTGCCGCGACATTGTCATACACGAATTGCTTGGAAAATCCGCCCCAGAAATTGGCGAGCGATTCCCAGAAATCGTGTCCAGTTGGATCAACATAGCGTAGCGGATTATTGTTGACATACGAGTAGCGATTCAGCGTTTGTGGATTGCCCGGTTCTGGCACAATCGTATCGGGTGGCGTAAACCGCCCAATCCCAGGATCATAATACCGCGCGTTGTAAAACATCAAGTTCGCTTCATTGTCGCGCTTCTGTCCTGTGAACGTGTAATCTGTTGGTAACGTGCCTTCGGTTGTTCGCACTGCGCCAAACGGATAGTACGTTTGCCGCGAATGAAACGCGCCGCTTTGTGTGGATGCTACACTCGTTGAACCCAGGTGGTCGCCGTGCAAGTACGTAACTGTCGCGCCTTGCTTCATCGCGACGCGTTGCGCGCCAAAGGATGACAACGGACGTTATGGAATTGAACGGACAGACCTGGTGACGCGATGTTTGTCCGGTTAATTCAATTTCGTCCGTTGTCATCCCGCGTTGTACGTCCATCCTTGCGCGTACACGCCGGTGACGCTCTAAAGAGGACTTCCCTAACGCGTCTTGATCCTCAATCCAATAATCATTGCCAGATCAACCCCCAGTGCAAACAGGAGGACTAGGCAAAAGGTAGGAATGATATCCCCACCCAAGACATAAGCCATTGCCCCAAACAACGCTGTGGAGAGTAGCGTGTTTACAAGGACAGCGACACGCAGACTAATCCGTTTCCTGCGAACAAGTATGCTGAGCACACCACTGGTTGAAACGGCGAGGTAAGCAAAAACTAATGCCACGACCACATTCATATTCCCCTCGATATGTCTTATTTCGGATTGAAAGTAATATCCCAGACTTTCTTGTCATATTCCCACGCTCCTTGGGCCAGTAGATAAGAAGAGACAAAGGATGCCGCGCTTGCCGGAAACATTACTTCAAATGAAACGATACAGCCAACAAGCGTCTCACAAAGTGCAACTCCCCCACCGGCAAATAATAATCCGGCATCAAACAATAAGATCGGGAGCACGTTGACCTTGAGGAGTTCGCCCCATGTGAGAGGATTGGCTAGGCTGTGCCAGTCGCTATGGCTGTCTTGGTCAGGATTTGTTTTCTTTACTGGTGGCTTGGGTGGTTGATTTGTCGAAGGATCATCGCTTTGGCATTTGGCGCTACTACTTCGGCACTCAAATGTCAGCAATAAAGTCCCTTCTCCCGGCTTACCAACTCCACCAGGATTGTCACAATCTTCTTCGCCAACATCACCACAGGGTCTATTCCCTGTGGGATCGACATACTTGACCGGATTATTCACCACATACGCGTACCGATTCAGCGACTGCGGATTGTACAGGTTCGGCACAATCGTATCCGCTTGCACAAATCGCCCAATGTTCGCGTCGTAGTATCGCGCGTTGTAAAACATCAACCCGGCTTCGGCGTCGCGTTTCTGCCCGGTAAATGTGTAATCCGTTGGTAACGTTCCACTGCGAATCGCGCCAAATGGATAGTACGTACTCGAACTATTTGTTGCGCCGCTCGTTGCGCTTGTGCTTCCCAGGTGGTCGCCGTGCAGGTACGTGACCGCGCTACCTTGTTTCATCGCGACGCGTTGCGCGCCAAAGTAATAGTACTTTGTTGCCGCGCCGTTGGTTACTTCGTACCAGTTGCCCACATAGTACGTCGTCGTACCACCAACCACTTTTTTCACGCGCGCGTTGTCCGCGTTGTAAGTGTAATCCGTTTGTGTGCCGCGTTATGTTTGACTGTACAGATATTCTAGAAACTCGAGAAAAGTTCGTCCACATACATTTGCCTCTTTGAGATCCATAGGAATAAACGGTACTTCGACGATTGGCATATCTTGTGATCTCGTATCAAAAGCATAAGCCATTCCGCCTCCGTTTGATCCAAATAAGAGCAAACCGGGGACAAATTCGTTTACTGCATATGCCTCATTCAATTGGGCAATATCCTCGACCGGCCATATGGCAAGATAGGATTCTCCGACAACTCCCTCGGTGCCATTATATTGGCTGATGAACTGGACATACTCGGATGGGAATGAGATTCCCAATTGTGTTTGTATCTCTTCTATCACGTCTTTTGACACGCCCGCGCGAGAGCTTAACCTTGTAACGAGGTGCTTGATACTCTTTGTCATTATGCCTCCTAATTCTACTGCCCTGTCGTCAACTTGTTGAGAAATTTGTTCCACCATACCGTGACTGGTATATGATCCCGAAGGGAAAGAGGAATCTTATTAGCGGGATCCGTTGCACTTCCGCCCAACTTGACCGGGTGTATCTCATGGAGTTGTTTCCCTTTCAGGTCAGGATCGGATTTGTGCATCGCGTTGTTTGCATTATTCTTTGCCTTTAACGCGTCTTTGTATATTTGTCCTGTCAAAACATTGAATGGCCCCGGTGGTCTTGGCAAATTGCTTGGGTACCCTCTCCAGTCGATGATCGAGAATGATCCACCGATAGTAACCCCTGCCAATAGAACAACACCATCTCCGCCACTAACAACAACTTGTGTTCCTATCCCTTTTGCTAGCTGTTCTAGGAACCATAATTGATAGTGCGCTTCGATAGTGCCGGCACCACTATATCCTGTTTGCAGGAGAGGATCCAGCAGTGGATGGTATTCCGGATGAGCATCAAACCAAGCAATAAAAAGTTGGATATGGTTCCCCTGCACATCATAAGGATCCCCTTCGTAAATGCAGGCAGGAGTAACAGCACAAATATCTAATGTAGCTGGTTCTTCACAACTCTCTTCACCCGCATCACCGCATGGTCTATTTCCGGTTGGATCTGTGTACTTGACCGGATTGTTCAGCACATACGCGTACCGATTCAACGACTGCGGATTGTACAGATTCGGCACAATCGTATCCGCTTGCGTAAACCGCCCTATCGCCGTATCATAATACCGCGCGTTGTAAAACATCAACGCACTCGACGCGTCGTTCTTCTGTCCAGTAAATGTGTAATCCGTTGGTAACGTGCCTTCCGTCGTTCGCACCGCGCCAAACGCATAATACGTTTGCCGCGACACGAGCGCGCCGGTTGTGCCGTTGCTCGCAACACTCGTTGAACCCAGGTGGTCGCCGTGCAGGTACGTAACTGTCGCGCCTACCTTCATCGCGACGCGTTGTGAACCGAAGTAATAGTACTTGGTCGCGATGCCGCTCGTTACTTCGTACCAGTTGCCGACGTAGTACGTGGTGGTCGTGGCTGTCCCACGCTCCACGTAGTTGTCCAGATATGCCGTGTTCTGGTAAATCCACGACACGAATTTCCAGCGCTTACCCGCCGCCATCGGATAACTATAACTGGCACCGCTCGTCCCACCGTCGCGTTCGCGCACATCCAGCTTGAAGCCCGCACTATCGTCCACGCGCAAGGTCACGCGATACCACGCGTTCAACTTGATCGGATTGAGCACAATGACATAGTGCCACTGATTTGCGGCGTCCGTATATTGGGCATACAGCACGCCATTCATCGCGAGCAGTGCCCACCGCGAGTAAACGCCTCCATCGCTCGAGTCCAACGCAAGGTGAAGCCGGGTATCTGGGGCATCCACCTTAAAGTCAATGCTGATGCTTTGCCCATTCGCGAGGGTCGCGTTGCGGAAGATCCAACTGGTGTAATCCACGCCCGTGCCCACGCGCTTGAGCACGTTCTGCCCGCCGTCGTTGAACGGCACGACCTGGGTGCCGCTGGAGGTCCACGCGGCGGGGTTGGCGCTGTCAAAGCCGTCGCTGAAGGCGATGCTGGGTTCGGTCTTGCGGACGCGCGCGCCGTCGGCGTTGTAATCGTATTGCGTGGTGATGCCGCCGCCGGTGGTGATCTTGGTCAGCCGGTTTTCGTAATCGTAGGTGAGCGCATCGCTTCCGCGCGCGGTCATGTTGCCGTTCGGGTCGTAAGTGTACGCGGTTGTGCCAACTTGCGTGACCGCGTGTGGGCGCGTGGTCGGATTGTACGCATAACTCGTTGTTACGCTGTTGTCTTTGCGCCAGTTGATGTTGCCAATCGCGGTATAATCCCATTCCTGGGAATAGACACCGGCAATTCCCGCCGTCTTCAATCGATCCAAATCATCGTAGGTGAACGCGGACACTTGCGCTTGACTATTCACGGTGCTGGTGATCGTTTTGACATTGCCCACGTTGTCGTACGTGTAACCCAGGTTTTGCAGTGTGCCATTCCCAGTCACCAAACTCATCAATCGCGCGTTCTGCGCGTGATACGTGTACGTCGTGCGGACTGTATTCCCAAAATCCACACTCGTCAACTGTCCGAGTTGATTATAGTTCGTGTTACTGATGTAATTGTCAAAAGTTGGAGAGTTGTTGCCCAACTTGGCGGGTAGACCTTGCGCGTTGTAGGTTGTCGCAACTTGCTCGCCGTCGGGATACGTCATTGTGCGAACGCGGCTCATCGCATCGTACGTCCACTGGGTTGTGTACGCGGGCGCGCCGGTGATGTTATCGGTCTGGCTCAGGGCGCGTCCTTGTGCATCGTACGTCCAACTGCTTGAGCCGTACCAGTTGATCATACTCGTGCGCCGACCTTTGCCATTCGCGCCCGCGTCGTAATAGTACGCGACGGCATACGCGCCCGAACAAGTCAGCGTATCCAAATTTGTGATACTGCCGTGATACGTTTTGCCGACGACGCGATTGCCAGCATCATAATAAAAACAGATCGCTTGATTGCGCGCATCGCGTTGTTTGATCAAATTGCCCGCGTTGTCGTAGCGATAATCCCAACCTCCCATATCGGGATCGTTCATCGCCAACTTGCGTCCGAGCCAATCGTACGTCATCGTCGTGACGTTGCCCGCGTGATCGGTAACCTGGGTCAAGCGATTCAAGCGATCGTACGCGTAATTCGTCGTGTACGTGCTTCCCAGGTTGAACTCTTGAACCTGGGTTGTGCGTCCGTACGCATCCGCAATGGTTTTGCGTTGGTGATTGTTCGCATCGGTGAACGTTGTTTCCCATTGATTATACGCGAAATTCTGCGTTGTGGTATCCGTGTTCGTGATGGTCAACGTGCGTCCAATTGCATCGTACCGCCGCGCGGTGGAGGGCTTGTTCCAATCCGGCGTTTGATACGCGCCGCCCGTAACTGTGAGCGTGTACGGATTTGACGCGCGCAACATTTCGCCGCGCGCGGTGTATGCGGTGTTTGCTAAAATCGTTTGCCCGCTCGTCGCGCTTTGCGTTTGCTGTTGTATCGTGCGCCCCAGTCCATCGTAAAACCACCACGCGGATTGATAGGTCGCCGGATTCGTCCCACCCAAATCATTCCGCACTTGGACGCGCACCATCGAACGCGGATTGCCGAGCGTGTAATCGTACAGCACGGTCGCGTTCGTTGAGGATTGTTCGAGCGGCGCTTTGATCGAAAGTGTTCTGCCGAACACGTCGTACGTGTACGAGGTCGTCGCGTTATTCGGATCGGTCGTCGTCGCGAGTTTGCCGAGCCGATAATCGTACGTCGTCGTCGTGCGAAAGCCAAGCGTGTTCGTGATGACGGTCGGGAAAATGCGATACGTCGCGTCGTACTCCATCCGCGCGATCCGTCCCAGCGCATCGCTCGTCGTCAGCCGATTGCCGTAGGTGTCGTAGGTGTGCGTCGCGGCGGTAAACGAGGTCGCGCTGTCCTTCCACACATCCACGCGCCAGAGTTCGCCTTTCGTCGCGGGAATCTGGAAATCGGTGTTGTTATCGTAAAAATAACGCGTGCGCCCAATCACGGTAACGCCATTCTCGAGAATGCGCTCAACGCCTAACTGATTCACAATCCACGCGCTCGTATTCGGATAGTACGTATGCTCAGTGCGCCGATACACGCTCGCGCCATCGCCGTACTCTTCGATGTTGCTCACATTGCCGTACGCGTCGTACGTGTACACCGTCTTGTTGCGTTTGTACGACGTTAGCCCGTCGTAGGTGTAGCGCAGGGTTTGGGTAATCGCCACAAAGTTGGATTGATCGCCGCCCGCGACCTGGGTTACCGAAATCGGACGATTAACCCAGGTATGGACGGTTTGCGCGTACTTGTTACTGCTTGCATCGAGGTGGAGCGTATTCCACACGCGTCCCAGATACAGATCGTTCTGATGAAAATAATTTTCTGTTTTCGCGCCGGTCGGATCCGTTACGGTCACTTTATCGTGTCCCCAAAATGCCGTGCCGGGCGCGTGCCGACTCAGTGTCGAAAGCCACGGGTAATTGAGCGTCGGATTTGTGTATGCATAGGTGGATGTGCCGACAGTGCCATTGCCATCATCCACCGCGCGGCTCGCGACGCGATAGTACGTCGGATCGAGATCGAGCCAGGCGAGCGGCAGGGCAATCGTGCCAAACTGACTCGGATCGTCCGTTTGCATCACATAGACGCGAATTTTCAATTGCGTCGCTTGCGGCGAAATTTTGAAATAGCCGCCGCTACCCGCATAGGTCCAATCCTGGATCAGGATTTCAGACACGCCGTCATGCGCGGTCAACTTGACGCGCGCGCCGCTACTGCCATCATAGATATTCGCATGGAGCCGATACTCCGCGCCCGGCACAAATTGGCTCGCGCGCAGAATGGCATAGCCGCCGTTCGAAGTGATGTACATCGCGCTCGAATCCTCGCCCCAGGTGCCCATTTGCACGCTCGCCGTGCCGCTCTCCCAATCGGTCGAACAGCCCAAACCGTTCGGGACCGCGCACCCGCGAAAATCCCAGCCGCCCGCGCCGCGCACCGCATGCGAATCGCGAAACGTGACGCCGCTATCGTACGCGAACGAGACCTTGCCGCCGATGCCATTCTCGACGCGTTGCAGGCGATTGTTCTGGTACGTCAATGTGAACGCGGGAAGCGCGGTCGTGCCATCGTACCCTTTTTGTGTGATGCTCCGCAAGGTCAAGCGACCATATTGCCCGGTTGCCCAATAGTACACGCCGGGAAACGTCGAATAATCGTACGCGAAATCATATCGGCGCACGAGTTGCAGCGCGCCGCTCACGGTGGTCTTCACATCCACGCGATCCAGTTTCGAACGCGAAACCGGCGCGGCGCATTGAGTTTTGGTTGCGCCACTGCCTTGCAAATCATACCGCGCGGAATAACTCAATGTAATCTCGGTCAGGTTGCCGTTGTAGCGAATCGTTTGCGGATAGAGCGCGTCATCATACGTGCGGTTGACATCGCCGCAGAACACGGTGCCGACATCGTGCAAATAGGTGTAGGTGATTTCGTTCGCGTGTGTGTCAATCGCCTTCTCCAAATGCCACGCGTAAATTTCCTGGTTCGCCCACGCAAAGCCGCCATCGGGACGCGTCGCGACACGCCATTGCAGGGCGCGGCTATTCGTGGAATAACCGAATTGGTATTGCATGCCGTCTTCGGTGATGATGCGCCACCGCTCATCGAGTGGATCAAGCGGATTCATCGGATCGGCAATGATGCGCCAGTATTGTTTCGATGCCGTGTGATACAAGGTCGCGTCGCTCGCGTCGCGCACCAGGTCGTAGCCCGCGCCATTCAACACGAGCGTAAACACATCGTCGGCGGAATCGTACGTGCTCCGCGTATCGCGCGCGATGTAATTCGTCGTGAACGACCAGCCCGCGCCGATGAACGCGGCTTGGCGCGTCGGGTCCATCATCTCGACGCTCGAACTGGAATACGCGAGCGCGAGGCGCGGCGCAAGTCCGTTGCGTCCGGGCGGCAGATCGAGCGCGTAACTCGCGGTTGCTGAACCGTTGAACAGATCGGTCTGCGCGCTCTCGACGTTGGGCAAATAGTTTTGAATCGCCGGGCGGTCGTCAAACCGAAATCGGTAAAATGATTTGTCTGCGCGCTGACGATGCGCGTGCGCGGGTCCACGGCGCTGGGAATGACTTGCCATTGTTTTTTGGTCGGCTCCCAATACGCGAGCGCCAGATGCTGTTCGTTCACGCCTTTGAGCGAACTGGGATCGTACCGCACGCGAATCGTAACCGGCTTGTTGAACTTGGTCGTCTCTTTCGCAAGGTTGGCGCGTTCGAACGCGCGGAGCGAGAACGCGAGGAGGATCGGTTGCGAATGGGGACGCGCCTGCATTGCCGTTGGTTTGAATGGTTCAAAGCGAACGCGGTGCGCGGCATTGACCGCGCCCGCCGGGAATTGGACGCGGACCGCGCCGTTGCCCACATTCAATTCGCCATCGCGCGTTGCATCAATCTCGGCTTCGACGTTTGTCGTGACGACGCTAGTCGTCGTGATGGTCGCGGTCGGAGTGATCGTGCGCGTGGTGGTGATCGTCGGTGTGCGTGTAACCGTCGCGGTCGCGGTGATGGTTGGTGTGCGCGTCATCGTCGCGGTTGGAGCAATCGGCGTGCAGTGCGCGTGGGCGTCCGCGTGATAGATGCGGTCGGAGGAATCGTCGTCGCCGTGCGCGTTATTGTGGGTGTGGCTCAAGGTGGACGCGTGAAAGTTGGGGCAAGCGTCGCATTGGGCGTGGGTGTTCGCGTCGCAGTTGCGGTTGCCAGGCGCGTGGGCGTGCGCGTTTTCCAACCCTCTAGTCTGGCTTGCTCACCAACCACTCCTCATACAATTTTTCCATTCGTCCATCTTGTTTCATCGCGACGATCACCGCATTGATTTTTCCCAACAATGTCGGCGCATCTTTGCGAACCGCGATGACGATCATCTCGTTTGCCAGCGGCGCACCGACCGTTTTGATTCCGCTAGCTTGCCCTGAGCTTGTCGAAGGGCGCGAAAAATCCACGAACGCGATGTAATCGGTGAACGCGGCGTCCACTTGACCGAGCCACAACGCGCGCAACGCGTCCGCCGGCGTGTTGAATGTTTGCAGATCGTACTTTAAGCGTCTCTGCCATTTGCGCGCGAAACCATCCCCGTTCGATCCCAGCTCGACGCCGATGCGTTTGCCTTCGAGATCGAAATGCGTTTGCGTTTTTTCATCGCTCGCGCGGACGACGATCAGCGGACCGCCGTCAAAGTACGCGTGCGAAAATTGCGCGTCCTGGGTTTTCTTGGGATCGTACGGCAGAGCCGAAATGATCGCGTCGAACTGGGACGCGGTCAGCGCGTCGAATAAACCGTCAAAGCCGGAATAGACATACTCGACCCGGATCGCCGCATTGTTTTTGCTCGACCACACGCGCGCCATTTCTGCCGCCAGCGCGATGTCGAGTCCTTGTAAATTGCCGTTGCCGTCTTCCCATTCAAACGGTGGAAAGGAGGGATCGATCCCAACGCGAAATTCGCCGGTCTCGATCATCCGCAACCAGGTCGCGTCCGGTTTCGGCGGCGGCGCAAAAATTTTGACCAGCGCGAAAATCGCGAGCGCGCTCAACACAAAAATCGCGATCGGCAAAGTTCCAAATCGCCAACGCCCCACGCGCGACTGTTGACTGTTGACTGACGACGGTTGACTGTTCACTATCGCGTTCCATACTTTTGCACTTCGAAATAAATCGGCTTGGGATCAAACTCTGGCGTAACGAACGTGAAATAGTCGAGGTACGATTGCGCGGGAAACGGATAGCGGAATGCCCACAGCGCGCACGCATCAAGCCAATCCCAGGTTCGGCAAATTTCATACGCGCGCAGAGTATACTGAATCCGTTCCGCCGGATGCACCGCTTTCGTCCAGCGCGGGTGATCGTTCCAGCCGCCTTCGGTGATGAACGCGCGTTTTCCGGCGTCGCCATTCTGCACCATTATATCGCGCGCCAACTCCGCGCGGCGAAAGTTGATCCGAGTCGGATCGGGTGGATCGTCCGCCGGGCGCGTCCAGCCGTACGCGTGAATCGCGAGCGCGTCGAAATTCTCGCGCGCGCCGGCGGCGTACATTTTTTCCAAGTACTCGAGATCGTTCATCGCGTCCAGCGTGCCGGGCGGCGCGAGCGTTGGCGCGAGCGCGCCCGCGAGGATTTGAATTTCGGGATCGGCTTGCTTCGCCGCCGGATACACGGCTTGCAACATTCGCGCGTACTCTGCGGGGCTGACCGAACGATAGCCCCACTCGAAATTCAAATTCGGCTCGTTCCAAATAATAATATGCTGAATGCGTCCTTTGAAATGCGCGACGAACGCGCGCACAAAATTTGCAAAGTACGGATAACGCGCCTCGTCGAGATAACTCGTTACCGTTTTTTCCGGGCGCGCCCACGTCGGCGCAAAACCAAGTCGCGCGATCACGGTGAGACCTTGTTGGCGCGCGTGATCCACCACTTGATCCGCGTGCGTCCAATCGTACCACCCCTCCGGGTCTTCGATATAGCCCCACGGAAAATACTCGACGATCCACGGTGAACCCATCGCGCGCACGAGTTCCAAAGTTTTTTTAATTTTCCATTCTTCCGGCTCGTCGGTGAGGCGCGTGTGCACGCCGAGTTTCGGATTCGCGGCGCGCACCGTTTGGCGCGCGCCGAGCGTTACCAAAATCGGCGGCGGTGCGGCAAGCGCGTAAATCAACGCGCCGAGCGCGATCAGTTTTATTGTATTGAAAATAATCGAGTAGGAGAGTGGGCGCGCGGGAGAGTGGGAGAGAATTTTTCTCCCCCGCTCCCCTGCTCCCCCGCTCCCCCTCGACACTTGCCCGCCCATTGACAAAACTCGCCTGTTCGGATTAGAATACGAAAGGTTAAGAGATCTTTACCAATTGAAAACATCGCTTGCGCGATTCGTCTCTGTATTTTTTATCTTGAGAGGAGGAATGCAATGGCAGTAAATGGCGAAGTCGCGCTCTTCATTGACTTTGAGAACGTTCGTTAAGGTTTGAA
>JACRPR010000034.1 GCA_016223105.1 Chloroflexota bacterium
TAGCCGCCAAGTGGGAGTCTGCGCGATTTCAGACAGTTTACAACGCCTCAGCAGGATTCCATTTTCGAGGCTGCTCCGCATCCCGCCCACTTGCGGCTAACGCACACCGTTGAATATCTGGAAACGCCAAGCCGTGCGACGTGCGAGCGAAGCGAGCATGTCCGCACGGCGTATGTTCGGCGGCGTTGCGAGCGGATGCGAGCAATGTTCGCCCGAACACGCGCACCACGACAACGGCGGTATCGGTTGCCAGCGAAGTAACTTTGCCTTGCAATACACTTTCCGCGCAAAGGTGGCTTGCCCAAGTCCGCCGTTGTCGGTGTGCTACAGCGTTTTGTGATATTCCCTTGTAAAGAGCAAGGGGGTAGGTCGGCATCGGTTTTTCAGGGTTTCCAAACACCACTCTTTGTAATCTGTTACTGTGCATTGTGCAACAAAGAGAATGGGGGAATCGAAGATTTGATCGCAATTGATTACTGTGAAGGCGAAGGAGTGAAAATGCCTGATGAGGTAATACTTGTTGTTACAGGTGTTACAGAAAGGAATGCCCCTTTTGCCCCTCGCGGTATTTGGTTACGCCAAATGCGATTAGCAGGTTCAGATTGGACATACAGCTTTGAGCTACAGAAGTGATCTGTACTTTGAAGCAAAAACGATTTCTCAAGACGCGGTTTACGTTGACATACGATCCTGTCCGGCTAACCGCGTCTTCGTTTTTCCTGGATGTCGTAAGGATCGTCTTTTACACAAGTACGGTGGGGAATTGTTTGACACAAACCGCGAACGGCGCGCTCACGAACTACGCGTACGACAACGCGAACCGCTTGACAAATGTGAACGGTCAGCAGTACACTTGGGATGCGAACGGGAATTTGCTGAACGATGGCACGCGCACTTTTACATACGACCAAGCGAATCGGTTGACAGTCGTCAGTCAACAGTCGTCAGTCAACAGTTTTGCGTACAACGGTGTGGGTGATCGCGTATTGCAAACCGTGAATGGCGCGACGACGCGCTACGCGTTGGATTTGAACGCGGGGTTGACCCAGGTTCTCGCGGATGGAAGCAACACGTACCGATTTAGCAGTTGCGATTAAGCGAATGATGAGTTACTCGCGCCGATTCGACAACCAAAAAAAATCAGGCAAGGTGATTTCAACCTTGCCTGTTTAACTTGCAATTTGTATTTGTGGCGTACCTGATGGTGGTNAGATTTTGCTCCGACGTACTTTTGGAGAGATGGCACGAAAACCAGCCAATCTCTGCCAAGGTGCAACCCCTTCACCTTGCCGCGAATTAGCAACTTGCGGATATGCTCCTGTCCCACGCCCAGCAACACTGCCGCCTGCTTGGTCGTTACATACTTGGTCAGGTCTTTACTCATTTCATCCTCTCGTGTCGTTACAGGGAGAGGAGTAGTTTGGGCTGTGCCCTTTGAAATGTGTTTATGACCTGCCATACGTGGTTTACCAGAGTGGGCGAAACAGGACTCGGACCCGTGACATCTTGCGTGTAAAGCAAGCGCTCTACCAACTGAGCTATTCGCCCTGATTTTAGAAATTGGAAATTAGAGATTGGAAGTTAGAGCGTTTGGTATGGTCCAATTTCCAACGTCCAACATCTCACGTCCAATTCCCAAGCCATTATAGATTTTTCATCGCGTTTGTCAAACGACGCGCACGGCGTATAATTCAGCGCGATGGAAAATAAAATTTTGTGGACGAGTGGTTTTATCAACGAGCGCATCCTCGCGCCGATTTCGCCGTTGGGGTGGTCGCACATCGGTCCGCTCGTCGAAGAGCTCGCGTTGCGCGAGCCGTTGCGCTATCTCGGTTATCCAGATGCGGAAAAAATTCCGCTCACGCGTTTGTGGCGTGGGCATCCGTACGCGAACGCGTTGGCATTTCACATTTTTTACAAAGTCTTTTCCGATTTTTTTCTGCCCGACGACGTGCATCGTTATTTTCTCGATGGCGATGTGAACGCGCGCAAAGCCGCGCCGTACCCCGCTTCAATTTTTTCGCCGCGATTTTTGATTTCGATTCTACGCGCGTTTCTGCGCGAATGGCGAACGATTTCACCCTGGCACAACTATCGCACATGGGCGCGTGAGGTGCGCGATCAGGACGCGCGCGTCGAAGCATTGCGCGCGCAATTGCCCGCGTTGCACAACGCCGATCCGCGCGCGTTGTTCGCCGCATTGCGCGCGATCGAAGCACTGCATCGCCGCGTTTTGCGAATTCATCGCTGGAGTTTGCTTCACGCCGATCTCACATACGGTTTGCTCAAGCGCATCGCCGGGAATGAAATCGCCGCGCGCGCGGTTGCGGGTGTGCCAAACAAAACGTTGGAAGTTGATGCCGCGTTGCGGCAGTGGAGTCGGGCGATTACGCGGTTGCCTGAAAACGAACAACCCGCTAAAGCGTCGAATCCGTCCGATTCCGCGCTCAATGCTTTTCTTGCCGAACACGGTCATCGCTCGTTCTCGATTGATATCGCGGTGCCAACGTTCGCAGACGATCCAGCGCAAATCGCGCGCTTGCTCGCGCAAGTGAGTGCATCCCCCGCGCGGACATCAGAACAAATTGAACAGCGCGGCATTTGGCAACGTGCGAGCGCGGCAAATCTATTTATTGCTCGCGGATCAGCTCGTCGCGCAAAACGTGATCGCCGAACGTACCGCGATTTTTTACGCGACGCATCGCGAGTTGGAAAACTTTTTTGCCGGGCAAATCAATCGCGATGAGTTGACGCGCGCGATTTCTGCGCGCCGCGCCGAGTGGCGCGTGTATGAACGCGAGTTTGTCGAATCGCCAACCGCATCCTATCCCGCGTTTTTGCGCGGCGATACGCCGACGGCTAAAGCCGTTACTACAAACGTGAATGAATGGCGCGGGCGCGCGACCAGTCCTGGGATCGCGCGCGGCATTGCGCGTGTGATTCGCTCGGCGGATGATCTCGCGCGTGTGCAACGCGGCGACATTCTGATCGCGCCCGCGACCGACCCCGGATGGACGCCGGTCTTTGCGCGCATCGCCGGCTTGGTGGTCGAACGTGGCGGACTGTTGTCGCACAGCTCGGTGATCGCGCGCGAGTATCGCGTGCCGGCGGTCGCGGCGATTGCCGGGATCGTCAATGAAATTCGCGAGGGCGAAATGATCGAGGTGGATGGAAACGCGGGGACGGTGAAACGCGTCGGGGCGGGGTAATCCCGCCCTTTCACATTGAGCGGGATTATCCTGCCCCTACAATTTTTTGCACGCGCCCGACCTTGCCATCTTCGAGCATTACCTTGATGCCGTGCGGATGGTTTTGACTGCTCGTCAAGATGCGCGCGACGATGCCTTCGGTCATTGCGCCGGTGCGCTGATTTTGTTTCTCGACGATTTGCACGCGCGCGCCAGGTTTGATTTCACTCCGTTTTGGAATGGTCATTCGATTTCCTCTGACATTGCCTTTGCGAAAATCCAGGTTTCTTGCAGAAACCTGGATTTTTTCCTGCTCAAATTTTACTTAACCTGTCCAACTTTTCCGCCCGATGCCGACCACAGTGCTTGACTCAACGCGTGTGCCGTCCACTCAAAATGCGCGCACGCTTTTTGCAAGCGCGTCGCGCGCGCGCGTAGTTGCGCGGTGTAACGTTGATAATACGTCGCGGTGAACGCGACCTTGCCCAATCCTGGGATTTGCATTGCGACGAGTTCATCGAAAAATGGATAGAGCGACGGCGCGATCAATGCCAGCACTGCCGATGCCGTCGCGGGACCGACGCCGGATAATTGGGCGAGCAGATCAACCGGGGCACGCGGATCGGGAATCGCCGCGAACGCGTCGCGCGCGATTTGCTTAACGCGCGCGGGCGCGTTGCTCTGCACGAGCAAGCGATTGCGTTCGCGCCATACGCCGCGTTTCATTTTCCACGCGGTGACGCGTTCCAACTCGGCGCGCGTGATGTATGCGGGGGCGCGCGCCGCGATCAACGCGGGCAATTCGTCGCGATACCACGCATCGAGTTCCGCCAAGCCATTGACGCGTTGCGCCTCAATGAGCGCGGGATAACGCTCCAGCGCGGTGTGCCACATCGTGCATTGATTATTTTTCCAGAGATTCATTTTTCTTTGCTCGCAAGATTTTTGAACAGCGCGCGCGTGATCGTGGTAATGTCTGCGACGGCGCGCTCAAACGCGACCTGGTTCGCGCGCGAGGGCGTGCGATAGCCGCTCACTTTCCGAACGAATTGCAACGCCGCGTCGCGCAGTTCTTCATCCGTCGGCGCGCGATCGGGTTGGCGCAGTTTGCGAATGTTTCTACACATTGACCTTATTCCTCAATCACTCACGCGTCCTCCGCGTCGATCACCGCGCGCGTTACGCGTTCGATCTCGACGAGCGGCGCGCCGCGCGCTTTTTCGACGCGCGCGATCCGTTTTTGAAATTGCGCGGTTGCATAATTGACGAACTCATTGTACTGCAAGCCGAACGGAATCGGATCGTACGCGGCGAACGCGTCGCCGATGATGCCGAGCGCGGCGGGAAGCAACGCGTTCATTTGCGTTTCGATCACCTTCCACAATTTCGCATCGCTCGCGATCAGGCGCGACAAGAAATAAATTCCGTACGCGATGTGGCGCGCCTCGTCTTGCTTGAGCAATTTGATCGCCTTGCATGTTCCCGGCATCAAGCCGTTGCGTTCGAGCGCGGTCAGATACGCGTGATAACCGGTTTCCGCCAGCACGCCCTCGACGATCAAATTGTATGTCGCGGCGGCGCGCGCTTGCGCGCGTGGCGACGCATCATCGCGCAAACGCTTGAGCGCGCGCGGCAACGCCGTGTAAAAAATCGCGCGATAGTTCGGCGTGTGATAGCGCGTCAGATCGAAATCGCGCACGCGCGCGACCTCGCGCAAAAAGCGATTGAAGAAATCGGTGTGCTTGGCTTCCTCGTACAAAAATGCCGTGAGAAAAATTTCCTCTTCGATGCGCCCTTCGTTTGCAATCACTTGAATCAACGGAAGTAAATCGCGCGTAACGGCTTCTTCGCCGGCTTGGAACAGCGCGGTGAGGCGCAGAACCAGGTCTTGCTCGTCTTTTTTCAGCCACTGCCAATCGAGAATGTCTTGCGCGAAATCGAGCGCGCTCGGATTCCAAATGCCGAGTCGTTTCGCTTTTTCGTACAAGCGCATCGGCGGCGCGTCGCGATCCAAGCCGCGCGTTGTGGTCGCGAAAGTTGAGCCAGGTTTGCGTGACACGCTCATCGTTGCGGCTCCGCGCGCCAGCCCGCGTAATCCGCGTCGAGCCGGTGCAAGGTCGCTTCTTCGGCGGAGTTAAACTCGCGCAACATTTCCTCAAAGATCGGATCCTCGCCGTCCGCCATCACTTGAAGCAATTCCAGTCCGCGCGCCGCCATGTATTCCGCGGGCGCGATAATTTGATCGCCGTCGTCGAGCGCGAATACGCCGATGGTCAGTTTCATTTCACTGCTCCTTCAAGTATCTATTCCAAGTAACTGCCGTCCGCCGATTGATAAAATAAATCATCAATTGATCGTCGAGCCATTGCTGGAGTGTGCGCGTCGCTTGAAAGATCGCGCGCAGAATCAACGGCGCCGGCGCGGCGATCAACAGCGTCCACAAAAAATTGACGATGCCCAGCCAATCGCCGAGACCAGGTTGTTTTTGATTGAGAAACGTGAACAGACCGGGTAAAACCGAGACGCTGAGAAAAATCGCGATCCACACCGCAAACAGCGCCAGCGCGAACGTTGTGATCAGTAACACGCCGAATAATCCGACGCGGCGTCCGATCACGATCCAGCGGCGATCCGCATCGCGCAGATACGAGGTCGCCGTGCGCCACTCAAAGAGCAGGTTGCTCCATTCGCTCGTTTGCTTTTCGAGCGCGTTTTGCAAATGCGTTTCATCTTCCGGCGTGAGCGTCGCCGCATTTTTTGTGGTGGGATCGCGCATCAATTTGCCATCGCGATAAACCAGGTCAGTGCCGATGCTCCACGCGCGCAGTTGATTGCGAATCACCGGCGCGACGTACGCGGGCAAATGTTTTTCGAGCGATGCCAACCGCGTGCGTTCGACATCGAGCCGGAATTTGGAAAGCAATCTCTGCCACGATTCACCGCTCGGCGCGCGCGCGGGACGGCGCGCGGGCAAACGCAAGTACCAATACGTATCCGCCAAACTCATCCCCGCCGTGAATGCTTGCGCGCTTGCCGGCGACGCGGCATCCAATTGCGCCCACACATGCATCGTCCACGCGTTCAACAAATCGCGCAATTCACGCGGCGTGTAAAATTTGCGCGCGCCCGCGAGCCACGCGCGCGCATTTTCCGGTAACGCGAAAATTTCTTGCGAAAGCGGCAATGCGTGCGCGGGCGTTTCAAATTCGAGCGCGTGAAAAAATCGCGCGACGCGTTGCGCGGTGAACACGAACGCGTCGGTGAATTTTTCGATCTCGCCGTCCGCGACATCGAGGCGCGGCGCGGATTCGGTCGCGCGCGCGGACTGGCGCGGCATCGGGCGCACGCCTTTGCGTAAACGTCCGTGCAACTCGGATACGGACCAGCCGAGTAGAAATGCGATCCGCACGCGTGGATCCGCGTTCGCGTTTGGTTCACTCATTGACAAACCTTCAACCGATGTTATAATGCAAGCGCTCGTTCGGTAGATGATTTCGCCAATGTCCAAATGGATCTGGCTCCTTCTTCTATCGAACGGGTATTTTTTGTGCGCCGGGATTCTAACACATTTCCGCGCGGGTGACAAGCATTTTGATAAGCATCACTTTTGATGTATAATCGGCTCACGAAAATGGGCACACTACTTAAATCGAACGCGCGTGTATTGATCGCAGACCCGGACATTGTGCAGAGTGTCTCGGCGCGGCGCGCCTTGCAAGAGCGCGGTTATTCCGTCATCATCGCGCACGATGGCGCGGAAGCCGTCGAACTTTTTTCATGCGGGCATTTCGATGCCGCGATTCTGGGCATTGGTTTGCGAATCAAAGATGGTTTGCAAGTGATGCGCGAATTCAAGCATCACTGCGCGGACGCCGCGATCATTTTGTTGTGCGATGAAAAATCCGCCGACCTCGCGGCAACCGGTATTCGTGAAGGCGCGTTCGCCGCGCTCAAAACTCCGCTCGCCGATTGGTCGCTCCTCGTGGATACTCTGGCCCAGGCATTGAATCAACAATCCTCGCTTGGCGCGCTGGAATCTTTTGAACACAATCTCGCCGCGCGCACCGATGATCCCGCGCCTGACCCCGTGTCCGCGCGCGCCAGCGAACCGTTTGCCCTGTTGCGTTTGCTCACCGAAATGACACGCGCGGTGCGCCCGTTGAATGAAACGCTCGATTTGCTTTTGCAAGCCAGCGCGCAAACGTTGGAAACGCCGCACGCGTTGGTTATGCTAACTGATCGCGAGCGACTGGTCGCGGTCGACCTGGTCGGCGCGACGCGCGACGCGGAGCGGGTTGACATGCCCGGCGAAGCGTTTGCGCGGCGCGTGATCGCCGAACGCCGCATCTTGATTGAAAATATGCCGACGCATCCGACCCAGCAAATGATTGGCGCACCGCTGATCGCGCGCGAACAAGTGTTGGGTGTCGTGATCGCGTATCCTTTGCCCGGCGCGACGGTTTTGCCGGAACGAATGCATTGGCTGGAATTATTTGTGGCGCACGGCGCGATCGCGATTGAACTCGACCGGCTCGCAACCGAGTCCGCGCAAATGGCGCCCACCGACGCGCTCACCGGCACAATCAAGCGCGCCGTGTTTTTGGATTTGGCGGATCGCGAATTTCGCCGGTCGTGGCGCTACAATCAACCCATCGCCACGATTATGGTCGCGCTCGATAATTTGCCGGAGATCAAAACGAGCAACGGTATTCTGGTTGGCGAAGAAACGTTGCGGATGACCGCGCAGACCTGCCGCACCACCGTGCGCTCGATTGACCTGGTGTGCCATTACGAAGACGGCGTGTTCGCCTTGCTCTTGTTGATGGCGACGCCAGACGATGCGCGCCATGTCGCCGAACGTCTGCGGAATCGTCTCGCCGCGCTGGATGTGCCGGGTGCGCGGAGCCCGGCGCGCCAGACTTGCTCGCTGGGCGTGTGTTCGTATCCGCGTGAAGGATGCACTTCGATTTTCGATCTGCTCGCGATCGCGCAAGAAGCGCAACGCGCGGCGCGCCGCACCGGCGCGAACCAAATCATCTATGTGTAGGCGAGTCCTGTAGCGCGGGCGGCTCGCCCGCAACCACAAGGGCAGACGAGCCGTCCGCCCCACATTCAGAAAACTAATCGGCGGTTCGCGGCTGGCGTGTATTTATCCTCCGCACGTACGACTCCTCTAAAATGTGAAAACATTGCGCTGGAGATCTCTGCCAATTCTATTCGGTTATTCACCAGGAGATGCGCGCGTTGCGCGTGAAGATAAAATGGTTCGTTCGTTTTCCGATGCTGATTCTGCTGATCGCTCAATGCCGAGCGGCGCGCCCGAATCGTTGGCTCCGCCAGAGACGCTTGCCGCGTCCGCGGACCGCGCCGCATCGGACGATCATCCTTCCGATGTAACCACCCTGTCCGCGCTCGGCGCGCAACTGAACGCGACCTTAACTTGGGATGCGCTCGTCAAAGAAATTATTGCCGCGTGTGTGCAACTCGGCAACGCATCCAGCGCGTCGCTGTTGCTTCCCGATGAGCATAACGCGATGTTGTATATCGCCGCCGCGCACAACTTGTCCGCGCAGGTCGTCGCCGAAACGCGCGTCGCGCTTGGCGCGGGCGTCACCGGCTGGGTCGCGGAACAGCGTAAACCGGTGTTGTTGGTGGGACCGCTCGACACCGCGCGCTATCCCCACGCATTTCCAAAACCGGAAAGCATCGGCTCGTCCATTTGTATTCCGTTGACCTTTTCGACGAACGGCACAGAAACCGCCACGACGATTGGCGTGCTTGATCTGGGACGCGGCATCCACAGCGCGCCATTTTCCGATCAGGATTTGGAACTCATCCAAGCCTTTGGCAAACTCGCCGCGGTCGCGTTGCACAATGCGCGGCACTTTCGGCGCATGCAGAGACAAACTCTGCAACTCCAAAACCTGGTCGAGATCAATCGCGATCTCATCGCGACGCTCGACATTGATCGGCTCTTGCGTTCGGTCGTGGATCGCGCGGTCGAGTTATTGCGCTGTCAGTCCGGCTCGGTGTTGTTGACGGACGATGAGACCCAGGAGCTGGTGTTTCGCGTCGCGGTCGGTCCGGCGGGACGCCGCTTGATCGGCACGCGTTTGCCGCCGGGCGCGGGCATTGCCGGCGTGATTTTGAAAGAGGGCAAGCCGCTCATCGTCAACGATGCGAAAACCGATCCGCGCCATTATGCCGCGGTGGACGCGAACACGACACTCACCACGCAATCGTTGTTGGGTGTGCCGCTAATGGCAAAGGAAACTGTGATCGGCGTGATCGAAGTGATGAATAAAATTGATGGCACACCCTTTACGGATGAAGACAAGGACTTGCTCGTTGCTTTCGCGATGCAGGGCGCGATCGCGCTGGAAAACGCGCGCTTGTATTCGGATCTGAAAAAATCATTCACCGATACCGTGCGGATCATTGCGAACGCGGTCGAAGCGCGCGACCCGTACACCGCCGGGCATACGAATCGCGTGACGCACGTCGCGCTGGAAACCGCGAAAGAATTGGGCTGGTCGCGCGAACAAATCGAAACGCTCGAAGTCGGCGCGCTGTTGCACGATGTCGGCAAGATCGGCGTGCGCGACCTGGTTTTGCAAAAACCGGGCTTGCTGACCGAAGACGAGTACGCCGAAATGAAACGGCACCCGATTGTCGGCGCGCAAATGCTCGAAGGCGTCGGCGCGTTGCGTCCGATGTTGCCGTACATTTTGTATCACCAGGAACGCTACGACGGCAAGGGCTATCCGTTCGGACTCGCGGGCAAAGAAATTCCAACCGAAGGTCGTTTGCTCGCGGTTGTGGATACATTCGACGCGATGACCTCGGATCGCCCCTATCGCAAAGGTCTCGCGATTGAAACTGCGATTGCCGAAATCAAACGGAATCGCGGCACCCAGTTCGATCCCGATGTGGTGGACGCGTTATTGCGCGTGCACGCGAACGGGCATTTGATTCTGCCGGAAGAAAAAATGTAATCGCTCGAAGGTCATGCTGAGTGAAGCGAAGCATCGCGTCCGCGCGCGCGCGACCCTTCGCTTCGTTCAGGGTGACACACTCAAAAAAAATGTAGGTCGTGTGGACATCAACCCTAACGCATTGAACTTTGAAACGAATGACGATGGCTTGCCGCCGACGATGCATCCCTGGGAAGACCCGGAAGCGATCTTGCGGCATGCGAAACGCTCGCATTATTCCGGCGACAAGACGCGCGCGGTAACGCTGTACGCGCGCGTGATCGAGCTCGCGTGCAACGATGCGCGTGGCTGGGCGGGCTATGCCGCGACGACGCCGAACGTGGACGAAGCGATTGTGAGTTGGGGGTACACGCTCGCGCTCGCGCCGGACATTAAAGAGGCGCGCGCCGAACTCGATACGCTCGTCGAAGAACGCGTGCAAACGAGCCAACTCGCGCCGGGCGAAAATCCCGCGCTTGCAGTTTCGTTCGTCGCGCTCGGGCGCGCGCTCGCGGAAGCCGGACAAAAACCCTGGGCGTATCATTTGCTCGTACGCGCGACGCAGATGGACGGGCAAAATGATCAGGCGTGGATGTGGCGCGCGGGTGTTACGGATGATTTGGCGGAAACGGTTTCGTGTTTGGAGCAGTCGCTCAAGATCAATCCGCAAAACATGCGCGCGCGCGCCGGTTTGCACTGGGCGCGCACGCGTCTCGCCGCGATCCCGGCATCGCGTTCCGCCGCCGAACGCGCGGCGCAATGGGTCGAAGAATCGCAACGCGCGCTTCACGACGGCGACACCGATCGCGCGTACGAATTGCTCAAGAACGCGTCCGAACTCGATCCGCAAAACGCGCTGGCGTGGTTCTGGCGTGGCAGTGTCGCAGTAGATGTGGACGAAGCGTTGGCGTGTTTGGAGCAAGCGCTCGCGCTCGATCCCAAGAGCGAAGCCGCGAAAGACGCGGTGTGGTGGTTGCGCGTTCGCAAATTGCGCGAGCGCGCGCGGGCGCAAGCGCGCGTGATTGCGTCGTCCGCGTCGGCGTCATTTCCGCGCGTCGCCAACGCCGCGCCGGAGCCAGTGCCAACCGCGCAACCGATCCCACTTTGGCTCGCGGCAGTCGCGAGTGTCGCGATTGTGATCGCGTTGATCGTAATGATCGTTTTGATTGTCCGCTAAAAAAGTGTTTCAAACTATGCGCTAAAAAAATGCGGCGGGTTCGCAACGCGAAACCCGCCGCATTTCATTTTAATCCGAACCAAACGCGGAGCGTTTCCTCGGTATCAATGACCCACCGCGACAATTCACTTGCCTGCGCGAATTGCGTCAGCGCGGCGAGTTGCCCGCTCGCCAACAACATTCCCATCGCGATCAACAACGCGCCGCTCAAAATGCCGGTCGTGTGGAAATGCAATCCCCCGATGACGAATCCCTTGCCGCGCATCACGCGCCAAAACAGACTGCCGTGTCCGAGTCGTCCGAAAAATGTCGAAACCAGGATCAACGGCGCGCCGAGTCCGAGCGCGTACACGAACGCGAGCAACGCGCCTTGCGCGATGCCGATCCCTTGCGTCGCGAGCAATGTCAACACCGCACCGAGAATCGGACCGATGCACGCGCTCCAACCGAGCGCGAATGTCGCGCCGTACAGGTACGAGCCGAGCCAGGTCGTCGCCGGGCGATCCTGGAATTGCGCGCCCGCGAATCCTTTGCCGAACAAACTCATCACGCCGAACGCGATGATGGCGAGTCCGCCGATCAGTGTAACTTGCGTGAGATAACGCGCGAGCAGTTGACTGATGCTGGTCGCGCTCGCGCCGAGCAAGGTGATCGTCGTCGCGAGACCCAGGAAAAACGCGAGCGTCATTTGTGCGACATTTTGCCGATGCGCCTGAAACGTGAATACGAAATAGCCGGGCAGAATCGGAAGTGTGCAGGGCGAGAGAAAACTCAACACGCCGGCGACAAACGTCGCGAGCGCAAGCACGAACAAATTCGCGTTCGTCCCCGCGACATCATTGCCCGCGCCAATCGCGAGCGCGAGAATTGTCAGCGCAAGCGCAATCACCGCGAGTGTGATCACCAATCGCGACGATAGTTTTGAGCGCGGTTCAATCTTTTGCACAAGCATCATTCCAATCGTTTGAGCAATGCCCGCACATTTCCCAAGCAACACGACCCTTGCGGATTTCGCAAATCGCACGCACATTGATCCGTTTGGATCCCCGTGTTGATGTCGTCCAAAATTGCGGCGCGCGCTTCCGGCGATGCGGCGCGAATTTCGCCGAGGGTATGCCGGAAGCAATAGCAGACGAACACATCAGCGGCGTCCGGTTCTTTCTGATACACGCGCTCGCGAACTTGAACCGCGGTAAACGTTTGCGCGCCGTCGGTCGAAAAATAAACGACCCGGCAAGTTGGGGTGCGGCAAAAGAGATACTCTGCGTTTCGCACCTGGCGCAAGGTGATTGCCAAAAGTGATTTGACGGTTTGTCCTTGCACGGGTTTGCCTTTTTCGCCGCAGACCGCACACATGGTCGCATCGCGCGCCGCGCGCACTAGCGTCGGCGCGGGCATTTCGCAAACTGCGCTTCCGGCGGATGCGTGAGAGCAACACGTTTCGTTCATCTGAGCTCCCCTTCCAATTTCTAATCGCTACTTCATCGCCGCATCAAGCGCCGCCGCCATCGCGTCGACCGATTGCAACCCGGCGAGTCGCCGCGCGCCGATTTCAAAAATCGGTTGCGAGATGATACCGCGCGCGCGTTGTGCCGTGTCCGAATCTTGTAACGCTTTCAACGTCGCGCGTTCCGTAACACATTTTGCGAACGCGACCTGGTCGAGTCCGCGCAATTCCTTGCCCCAGGTTCGGATCCGCTCCACGAGCTGATCGTTGCTCGTCGCGTACACATCGCCCTGGCGTTCAAACAAAATCGCGTGCATTTGCCAAAACTGATTTTGCTTGCCCGCGCACGCGGCGGCTTCGGAAGTTCGCACACTGCGTTCGCCGTGATTCAACACATCGCGAAAAACCAATTTCACTTTGCCGGGGCGAACATACTTTTCGATGATGGTCGGTTCAACCGTTAGCACGTAACGGCGACAGGTCGGTCACATAAAATCGGAATAATCAATCAACGTCACCGGCGCATCCACGCGTCCGAGCGCGTAATGTCCTTCCGATGTCACGCTCTGCGCGAGGTTGTCGAGCGCGGCGACGGCTGGCGTCGAGGTGGGCAACGCGACCGGCGTTGGCACACCTGCGCTTGCCGCGCGCGTTGGCGCGCTGGTTGCCGGGATTGGCGTCGGCGTCGCGCTCGCACACGCGGTCAAAAACATCGCGAGCGATGCGACGAAAATGAAAAATGTGCGGGGCAAAGTTTCCTCCTGCAAAATGTTTGTAGTGCGCGCTTTAGCGCGCCAGCAACGGCGATAAATCGCCGACTACAAACCTTTATCTGTAAACTTTTGAATCGGGGCGAAACGCCGCCCACGCGAACCAGAAAAAATTTCCGTGGATGATGGGCGTCAATTGCGCGCCTTGCAGTTGACCGTCAACGGCTTGACCGAGAATATTCCATTCGCTTTGCGTTTCAATGTCGCGGATTTTATCGCCGTCGGCGCGAAAGGTCAAGACGCGCGCGTTCACCGCGCGCGCGAACACGCCGGTCGCGCCGATGTCGCGCCCGCGCGCGATTGTCGCCTCGTCGAGCGCGGACGCCGCGCCGCTTTTCCATAGCACAACAATCGCGTGTCCCGCGACCGAGTCGTTGATGACGCGTTGTCTTTGCAAAAGCGAGTACGGATACGCGATCGCGACATCGCCGAGCGCGAGGGTAACGACGCGCTCGGTCGGTTTGATCTGCGGCGGTGTGGGCGGACCCGTGTACAAAAACGGCGGCGTGTTCGGATTATCGTACCCGACGTACGGATTCGCGCCATAACTGCGCGTGAACCCGGTTTCGCGCGACAACACTTTGCCATCGGGATAACGCGCGCTGAAATCGCTGAACGCGATGACTTGCGAAAACCGCATCGTCAATTGCATACCGACGCGTTCGCCGACAATCGCTTCGCCGGTCATTTGTTGCCACCACGATTCGGTCGCGCGGTCGTACATCACCAGGTCGCTGAAATGCAAATTGCCGGTCGTGCCGAATGTCGTCGCTTGCCCGGCGACGACGCGCTCGAACACGATGCTCGCGTTGCAGAGCGGGCAAAATGTAATCGCGACCGGCAATCCGCCGACCGTGTCGTTGACGATTTCGTGCCACATTAAAATTTGGAGCGGATACGCGCGCGCGTCGTCTTGATGCGCGAACGCAATCACCGGCTCGTTCTCCGCGAGCCACGCGCGCACGTCGCGCGGCGCGATGAATTTCGGTTCGTCAATCGCCGGGATGCCGTCTTTCGATGGACCGCCGGAGAGAATGTCTTTGTACGGCACGCTGTGTTTTTTGAAATCGGTTTTCCAGGTCGCCGCGCTAAACGGCGCGGGTTCTTCCGGCAACAGTTGAAGCGTTTTCGCTTCGCGGGGCGGCGCGACGGTTGGCGCGGGCGCACACGCTACGAGCACGAGCATCGCGCCGAGACACAAACGAACCAGGTTCATTCTTGACCTCTCGCAAAAAAGGACGCGGTGACGCGGCGACGCGGAGAAGGATTGCCGTGTTACCGCGTCACTCTAACGCCGCGTTAGTCCTACACGCGCCGGCTGATCAGATTGAACAACGCGCCGGTGATGACGCCGTAAACGAGATGCCCCATCAAACTCATCCATTGCATTTCGCCGATGACGAAAATCATTTGCGTCATTCCAAGCAAGAGCGGCATCAGAATCAACGCGCCGAGAATCCACCACACGACGCCGTTCACCGCGCCGCCGCCAATCGCCGCGAGCCAGGTCGCGGGCAAGCGCGTCGCGACACTGCCGTACACCGCGCCGATGAACGCGCTGATAATCAGATGCACCATAAATCCGACGACCGCGTTTTCTTGTTTGACGAGCATCCCGACCATTGGCAACATTCCGCCCATCGCCATCATCGCGCCGAACACGAGACCGCCGCCGATTCCGGCAACTGCGCCGACTTGCGCGGCTTTGACCTGGTGCGCGCTCATTGTGAGTCTAGTTGCAGACATCGTTCCTCCTTTTGAAAAAGTGATCGTGGTGCGGGCTTTCCAGCCCGCTAAACTGCGGGCTTTCCAGCCCGCACCACGCTTTGATTGATTCGACTGCAACAAATTTAACCTTAAACGCGCGCGCGTTCTGTAAGCCAGATTACGAATCTTGCGCCGGGCGTAGATTCTAACGGAACTTTGATGTATAATCGGCGGCGATGAGCGAAGAAAAAATCAGTTACCTGCAATCGTCCGAACTCTTTCGCGATTTGAACGCGGCGGAAATGGCGGAACTGGATCGCGTTACCGCGATGACGACGTGCGAGAGTCGGCGCATTTTTTATACGCCCGGCGAAACCGGCGAAGTGTTGTTCGTGTTGAAAAAAGGGCGCGTGCAACTCTATCGTCTTTCGCCGGACGGAAAAAAGTTTGTGCTGGCGAGTTTGGATGCGGACGCGGTGTTCGGTGAAATGGCATTGGTCGGACAGGGGATGCACAACGCGTTTGCCGAAGCGCTCGAACCGTGTACCCTGTGCGTGATGACGCGCCGCGAGGTCGAGTGGCTCATCACGCGTTTTCCGCAAGTGGGTTTGCGCTTGCTCGAAATCCTGGGTCGGCGATTGACTCAAGTCGAAGCGCGACTCGAAGGATTCGCGTTCAAAACGATTTCGGCGCGCTTGGCGGGATTGCTACTGCAATTGCAACGCGCGAATTTCGTCGAGGGGTACACGCACCAGGATTTCGCCGAGATGCTCGGCACGTACCGCGAGACGACGACGCAAACGCTCAACGAGTTCAAAGCGCAAGGGTTGATTGAATTGCATCGCAAACGCATCGAGATTCGCGACGCGGCGCGCCTGCGCGCGTTAGCGGACGCGTGAGCGATCATCAATGCTACCGCCACCGCATCCGGCATCGCGCTATCCACTGCGCGAGTACGACATCGCGTTGCGCGATGTGATCGGCTGGACGCGCGATGATGTGCTTGCGCGATTGGGC
>JACRPR010000035.1 GCA_016223105.1 Chloroflexota bacterium
CGAAAAGGAAACCGGGATCAAAGTGGAAGTGGATTTCACCGAGTACGCCAAACTGAAAGACAAGCAAGTGCTCGAACTGTCCAAGCCGGCTGGCGATTACGACGTCGTCGCGTGGACAGTGTTCGAGAAAGGCGAGTACGTCGCGAAAGGTTTGCTCGCGCCGCTGTCGCAGTACTTTGCAATCCCCGCGCTCGTGGATCCCAATTACGACGCGGATGATATTACCAAGGCGTTCTTGTATTCGGGCGCATTGGTCGGCGGGAAGAAAGGATATTTGCCCGGACCAACCCAGGCATTGTATGGCGTTCCCTTTGGACCCGAGACGAGCATCCTCGCGTATCGCAAAGATATCTTTGAACAGTACAAGTTAAAAGTGCCCGAGACCTACGACGAAATGTTGCAGACCGCCGAGTGGATCAGCAAGAATGTGCCGAACATGAAAGGCATCGCCTCGCGCGGCGCATCGGGGCACCAAATCGTGCATGCGTATCTGTTGCACCTGAGTCCGTTGGGCGGACAAATCTTTGACGACAAGTGGAATCCGGTCGTCAACGACGCCACGGGGGTTAAAGCCGCCGAAACGTTGAAGAAGATTATGGACAACGCGCAGGCGGGCGTCAACACGGCGGACTTTGGCGCGGAGACCAACGCGTTTCTGCAAGGCAACGTCGCGATGTTCGTGGACGCGCACAAGATCGCCGCGATGAGCCGCGACCCCAAACAATCCAAAGAATATCCCGTGATCGTCAAACAGTTGGAATGTGCCGCGGTGGATTGGCGTCCGCTGATCCCAGAATGGCAAGGCATCAACGCGCCGATCCTGGGCGTCGAGTTGTCCGAGTTTGCGACCGGCAAAAAGACGGCGAAACAAGCATTGGACGACGCCGCGAAAAAGATTCGCGCCGAGATGGAACGCGCGGGTTACTATAGTTGGACGAGTAAGTAGGGTAGGGGTTGGAAGTTGGAGGTTGAAAGTTAGAAATTGGAGGTTGGATGTTAGAAGTTGGAAGGTAGAGAGCAGAGTTCGAATTTCGAATTCTGAATTCCACCCTCCAATTTCTAAACTCCAACTTCCAAACTCCAACCTCCAATTTCCACCGCGAGGCAAAGCCGCCGTGTTCAAATCGCTTACGAACCCCAAAACCTACGTCGCCTATTTGTTCCTACTGCCCGCCGTGGCGATTCTCGCCGCCGGGCTGTTGGTGCCGCTCTTCAACGCGTTCGACTTGAGTTTGTACAAGTGGTCCATCGGCATCCCCTGGGACAAGCGCGAGTTTATCGGCGGGGCGTCGTACACGCGAATGCTGACCGACGACTATGTGTGGACTTCGCTCGGCGTCACGCTCCAATACGCGTTCTGGATTATGGCGCTCGAAATGATCCTGGGTACCGCGCTGGCGTTGATGCTCGAACGACCGTTTGCCGGCGTCGCCGTGTTTCGCACGATCTTTATCTTGCCGCTGATGGTCTCGCCGATTGTCGTCGGCTTGATCTGGCGCTATCTCTTCGATGCGCGCGTCGGCATCATTGATCATTACCTCGAAGCGATTGGCAACGCGATTCCCGCGCTCCAATCGTTCGGCTTTACGCGCGTCGAATGGCTCGGCAGTCCCGACCTGGCTTTGCCCGCGCTCATCATCACCGACATCTGGCAGTGGACGCCGTTCATCTTTATCATCGTGCTCGCCGGCTTGCGGACCTGGGCTTGCGACCCAAGTGCTTTCGTTGCACATTTACAAGACCGCGTTCACGTCCCAGGAATTGGGGTACGCCGCGACGATTTCCGTTTTGCTGATTTCGATCATACTTGTCCTCAGTTTGGGGATTATGCTCTTCAACAACCCGCTCAAAGAGCGAAGCGATTTCTAACCGGGAGGCAAGTATGGCGACTAACCGTAAAATCAAATGGGCAAGTGTTGGATATTTTACAATGCTCGTCGCGCTCGCGCTGATCAGTCTCTTTCCGATCTTTGTCATGTTCGAAACCGCGTTCAAAACCCAGGTGGACATCATGTCGAGCGAGCCGCTGTGGATTTTCACGCCGACGCTCGACAATTATGAAACAGTTATCTTTGGGCAAAAGTTCGATCGCTTTTTAACCAACTCGGTGATCGTGGGGCTGGCGACGATGTTTCTCACACTCTTTACCGCCGGTCTCGCGTCGTACGCGCTCGCGCGATTGCAATTCCCCGGTCGCGGACTGCTCGCGCAAGGCACACTGATCATCCGCATGGTTCCGCCCGCCGTGCTCGCGGTACCGATTTTCGCGCTGTGGCAAAACTGGGGCGTCGAAGATGGGCGACTCGGCTTGATTCTGTTTTACACCGCGCTCGGCTTGCCGTTCGCGATCTGGCTCTTGTTCGGTTTCATCAAACAAATTCCGATTGAACTCGAAGAAGCCGCGATCATTGACGGTTGTAATCCGTTCCAGGTCTTTTTCCAAATTCTGTTTCCGTTGATGCGCGCGGGGTACGCGGTCGCCGCGATCTTTACCTTTCGCATCGCGTGGAACGAATTTTTGATCGCGCTCATCTTGACGAATCGTTACACGCGTACCTTGCCGGTTGCCACGACCTTGTATCTCACCGAGCAAGGGGTCGAGTGGGGACGCATTATGGCGATGGGTTCTCTGCTCGTCATCCCGCCGCTCCTGCTCACCTTCGTCTCCGCGCGACAAATCATCCAGGGAATGACCGCCGGCGCGGTGAAAGGATGAGGATCAAATTCATGCAAAGACCAAAACTACAAATCGCGCTCGACACGTACGACTTACCCTCCGCGCTCGCGCCCTTGCAACAAGCCGCCGCGCATATTGACGTGATCGAATGTGGCACGATTCTCTGTCTCGCCGAAGGGATGCGCGCGGTCAAGATCATTCGCAGTCTGTTTCCCGAAAAAACAATTCTCGCCGATGTGCGTATCGCCGAAGCCGGTAGTTTGATTTCGAAAATGGCGTTCGACGCCGGCGCAAACTGGGTCAGCGTCGTGAGCGGCGCGACGATGACGACCATCGAAGCCGTGATGAAGGAAGCGACCAAACGCGGCGGCGAGGTGCAGATCGAATTGATTGACGGCTGGACGTGGGAACAAGCCAAGTGCTGGCGCGCGCTTGGCGTGCCGCAAGTGATCACGCATCGCTCGCGCGACGCCGAAGCCAAAGGCGAACTCGGCTGGGGACAAGAAGATTTCGACGAGATTCGCAAACTGGATGACCTGGGATTCAAGGCAACAGTAACCGGCGGTGTCGTGCCCTCCGACATTCCGTTGTTCAAAGGCGTGCCGGTCTATGTGTTCATTGCCGGGCGCGGCATCTACGCCGCCGCCGATCCAGGTCTCGCCGCGCAAACATTCCAGGACGCGATTCACAAAACGTTTGAATGAAGGATGAAATATTTTTCATCCTTCATCCTTCATCCGGTAGCACCACATCGAATCGTGGTGTAGGGGCGAAGCATTTTTTTCGCCTGAAGTTCAGGCGAAAAAAATGCTTCGCCCCTACGACCGGCTCATTTGCTCCACGATTGTGTGGGGTGCTACCCTTCATCCTTCATCCTTAAGATAAGGCGACATTTGGCAACCCACCTCTCCCTCGGCATCTACGAAAAAGCCCTGCCCTACAATATCACCTGGCACGCACGACTCAACCTCGCGCAATCCGCGGGGTTTGATTTTGTCGAAATGTCGGTGGACGAAAGTGACGAACGGCTCGCGCGCCTCGCGTGGTCGCCGCACGAATGTGCCGAATTGCGCGACGCGATCAACGCGACCGGCGTGCCAATCACGACGATGTGTTTGAGCGGGCATCGCAAGTTTGCACTCGGTAGCGCCGATCCAAACACCCGTGCGCTCGCGCGCGACATTCTACGCCGCGCGATTGATCTCGCGATCAACGTCAACATTCGCATCATTCAACTCGCCGGGTATTACGTGTACTACGAACCGCACACGCCCGATTCGCGCGCGCGTTATCGCGACGGACTCGCGCAAGGACTCGAATGGGCGAGCAACGCGGGCGTTCTGCTCGCGCTCGAAAACGTGGATGGCAACGACGTGGACTCGATCACGCGCGCGATGGAATTTGTGGATGATTTTAACTCGCCCTGGTTTCAAATTTATCCAGACATTGGCAACCTGGGCGAGCATAAACTCGACGTGCGCGCGGAACTTGCGCGCGGACGCGGACGTGCCGTTTGTGGACGCGTTTCGCCAACTCGCGGAAATGAATTTTGCCGGACCGGTGATGCTCGAAATGTGGAACGACGATTTGCCCGACGCGCTTCAAATCGTGCGCGACGCGCGTGCGTGGGTTGTTGCACGAATGCGGGAAGGTGGATTGCTGAACAATTCGTAATTCGTAATTCACAATTCGCAATTTGTCATTTGTCATTCACCATTTGAGGTATCCATGTTACTCGAAAAACTGCGCGAGCAAGTGTATCGCGCGAATATGGCGTTGCCCGCGCATAACCTGGTCACCTGGACGAGCGGCAACGTGAGCGGGCGCGATCCAGAAACCGGGTTGATCGTGATCAAACCGAGCGGCGTCTTGTTCGATGAACTCACGCCGGAAAATATGGCAATCGTCGATCTCGAAGGTCGCATTGTCGAAGCGACGCACGGTCCCTCGACCGACACGGAATCGCATCTGTACATTTATCAACATCGTTCCGATGTGAACGGCATTACGCACACCCATTCGAATTACGCAACCGCGTTCGCGGCGGTCGGCAAACCAATCCCGGTGTGTCTCACCGCGATCGCGGATGAATTTGGCGCGGAAATTCCGTGCGGCGATTACGTTCGCATCGGCGGACAAGCGATTGGCGCGGAGATTTTAAGACGCATCGGCGCGTCGCCGGCGATCTTGATGAAACAGCACGGAGTGTTTACAATAGGGGCAACCGTACACAAAGCGCTTCAAGCCGCGGTGATGGTTGAAGATGTGGCGCGGACCGTTTGGCTCGCGCTACAAGTGGGGCGGATCGAAACCTTGCCCGCCGCAGAAATCGCGGCGAACTTTGAACGCTATCAAACGCGATACGGCACTTTTGCGGCGAGCCGCAAACAAGAATGATTTCGGGAGAATCACTAATGCCGCGTTTCGATCTCACGACAATTGGGGAAGGTCAACTTCGCTTCAGCGTCCCGGCGGGGCAACGTTTAGAACGCGCGCATCAACTCGATGTGCACGTCGCGTGCACCGAAGCGAATGTCGCGAGTCTGCTCGCGCGCCTGGGTTGGCAGTGCGGATGGATCACCAGTTTGCCGACGACGCCGCTGGGCAAGCGCGTCGCAAACGAATATCGGTTGGCGGGACTCGATCTCTCCGCGATCGTGTGGTCGGACAAGGATCGGCTCGCGACGTACTATGTCGAGTACGCGGTGCCGCCGCGCGCAACCCAGGTTTACTTTGATCGCGCCAACACATGCTTTACGAATCTCACGCCAGAACAAATCAACTGGGATTATTTGCTCGACACGCGTTTGTTGCATCTGTCCGGCTTGACGGTACCACTCTCGCCCACATTGCGCGAGATTGTCATCGAAGCGATTCAGCGCGCAAACGCGCGCGGCATCGCGATCAGTTTCGATATGAACCATCGCCAACGCATCTGGACGCCGGCGCAAGCGCGCGAAGCGATTTTGCCGCTGATCGAAAAGGTGGCAATTTTGTTTTGCAGTCGCGGCGACGCGCGGCAGGTGTTTGGCATCGAAGGCGCGCCGGAAGAAATCGTCACGCGTTTGGGCGAATTAACCGGTGCGCGTTACATCGTTACGTCTTTATCGTCCGAGGGCTTGATCGGCTGGGATCGCCAAAACCGCGTCGCGTATCACCAACCCGCGCGCGCGGTAACGATCCTGGATCGCATCGGCGCGGGCGATGCGATGGTCGGCGGCGTTCTGCACGGTTGGATGCAAAACGATTTTGCCAAAGCCGTTCGTTATGGCGCGCTCACTGCCGCGCTCGCGCTTAGTCAATACGGCGATCAAGTCATCACGACCCGCGACGAAGTTGAAACATTGCTCAACGCCGTGTCGCCCGACATTGCGCGCTAGCTCTGATTTTAACTGAACTCCTCGTATAATAGATTTGCACGAATCGGGTGTCCCAGAGAAAATGGACTTGCGTTTTCACGGGTCTCGTGGGCAATTCATTAACTCCATGTTGGCACGTGACTTCTTTGGAAAGACTGTTACCCACGCCGAGCGGTCCTTCTAACCCGCAAGTCGGTGGGGACACGCAGAGCGACCAAGATGAACTCCACCTGCGCGCGACCGCCAAGACTGACGGTCACGAAGTGGGTCACGCACTCACCGTCAAGAACAATCGCCCAGGAGCAGAGCAAGCGATTGCCCATCTCGTCCAACTGCTGACCCAGGTTCTCGCAGACGGAAGCAACACGTACCTGTACGGCAACGGACGCATCGCCCAGTATCAGACCGCGATGCAGTACTTTGGTGCGGATGGGCTGGGTTCTGTGCGGCAACTTTACAACAGCACCGGGCAGGTGATTGCGAACGCGCGGTACGATCCGTACGGGAATGTGGTGAGCCAGAGTGGCGCGGCGACGAGTGTGTACGGGTTTACGGGCGAGCAGTTGGATGCTGGCACTGAGTTAACGTACTTGCGCGCGCGATACTACGCGAGCGCGCAGGGGCGGTTCATGACGCGGGATACCTGGGAAGGCGATTACAATATTCCAATGTCCTACAACGCGTGGCTGTATACATATGGGAATCCAATCAATCGGACTGATCCATCAGGACTTGAACCCTCCTGTGCAAAGGGAACATGTGGACCAGATGTCACCGAATGGCTGATGGAAGAGATGCAAGCACAGTACGCCTTTGGCTTGACGATAAGGCGCGCGAGAGAGGAAATGAAGATTCGAGCATTGGTCGAGTCAACTCGCTGTGCTACTACTGGACTGCTTCCAGTTCTGGAGAATGTTGCTACCGAAAGCCCGTTTCGTGAGATTGTCCAGGAGTTTGTCTTCCCCAAATCCAATATCCCAATTGGGAAAACTCCGTTAGATTATTACAATGCGATTCCCATCGTTGAAGCTTTGGGTATCTTGGAATACGCCGCATACGGCTTGGCAGTGGATTACGCGAACCTGGCGTACCAGCCACGAGGGGCTTCGTGTGGCACCGGGGGTTGTAATATCATCGGGGCGAAGGGACACACTACGGCAACACTCTGCGATCAATGTATTGATACATCTGATATGGGTAACATCATGTTTGGACTCGGCGGTGCGGCACGCGGTTATTCGCTTGTGGTATCGTATGGTTCAGCGGGTACGTATAACGTACTTGAAGATTGGCTCCCAAACCCGTCAGTAGTGAATCCTTTTGAAGCATTTTTCAGTCCAGATGGGCGCGGCGCGATTCCTGGGTGGCTCATAGGGCAGAGTTACGCATTTAACAATCGTGAGATGCTCTGTATGATCCTCAAAAGCTCGCGCATCATTGGCTACGGTGAAAATGCTGAAGAGATTGGAAAGTGCACGGCGTGTTCTATTCCAACTACACAAAGCCATCAACCCAGACCATCTTCTTTGAACAGAAGGAGTGGAGATACATCCAGAGGCAAAAACACGATTGAAGAATTACTGAAAAAGGTGAATTTCCGATGAGAGTACAAAGTGTTTGCAACAGAATCGGGATAAGGGAGTTGGGATTATGGTAAAACGACCGCAATCAAATACTCTGGTTCTCATCGGTATTGTGGCAATGGTCGTGTTGCCTGCTTTGGCGTGTGGCAAACAGGCGAGTATTAGCCCAAATGAATTAACGGCGAACGATTTGTCCGGCAAGGATTTCAGTTATAGAGAGATCGTTCAGCTCGATCTTTCCGGCAAGATTATGCGGAATGTCACATTTAGAGGATCAGATGTGATCAACTCTAATTTTAGTGGTGCCGACTTGCGCGGCGCCGACTTGCGTGCGCGCTTGCATTACTCGAATTTCACATCCGCCGATTTACGTGGCGCTGATTTATCAGACGCGTGGATGCGAGAATCGAATTTCACTGGTGCTGATTTGCAAGGGGCTAGACTTGATCGAACTTGTATCGAGGAGAAAAACGTATGGACAAACGCAAAGCTGGATGAGAAATGGGCTAGATTAGTCGTGGTCATTTCAGCTGGCATTCAACCTGGTCAGGATTTACGCGCTTATGATTTGAGCCATATTTGCCTACCTTATTATAATCTAGAACGTGTTGACCTACGCGATGTTAATTTGAGGGAGGCGAGAATCCTCTTTTCAAATTTGACGGGTGCCAATCTTTCTCACGCGAACTTGCAGAAAGCCCAGCTCATTAGCATAAACCTAAGCGATGCTGATCTTTCAGGAGCTGACTTGGGAGAGGCTGAGTTGGAGGGAGTCAATCTGCGGGGAGCATCTATCACGCAAAGCCAATTAGATAAGGTGGTACTAAAATGTGTTCGAATGCCGGATGGCAGTGTTAAGGGAGAATGTTTTGGCTTTCCCCCGGGCCCATAAATAGCACTTTGGATTTGAACGCGGGACTGACCCAGGTCTTGAGAGATGGAAGCAACACGTATCTCTACGGCAATGGACGCATCGCGCAATACCAAACCGCGATGCAGTACTTTGGCGCGGATGCGTTGGGTAGTGTGCGGCAGATGTACAACACGTCGGGACAAATCATCGCGAACACGCGGTATGATCCGTACGGGAATGTGGTGAGCGCGAGTGGCGCGACGAGTGTGTACGGATTTACGGGCGAATGGACGGATATGACGGGGTTGACGTACTTGCGCGCGCGATATTACTCAGCCGCGCAAGGACGGTTCACGACGCGGGATGAATGGGAAGGAGATTACAATGCGCCGTTGTCATTCAACAAGTGGAACTATGTTCAAGGTAACCCCATCAATCTGACGGATCCATCAGGAATGTTGCCCAGAATGCAAGGAGTTTGTCCCGAGCCTCCTACCGCAAACGCGGATCCGACAAAGTTGGGTGTGAATGAAGCATTCGTACTTTACACTGGAACTGTGCCAACCACATACGTCTATTGTGGCGAATTTCGCCTCACTGCCTACCAATTCATTGACGGCGAGGGCCGTTACCCACAAACCCCAGTGGCTACTGCTTCGAATCTTCAAGATTCGCGAGGACTGTCACTTACATTCCCGCGCGCATTCATTGATGATGTTCGACTCAATGGTACTGGGAATTCGAATCGAGCGTGTAGGAACCAGCAAGGTTACTTCACGGTATCCGAGTGGGATGCTACGACGGGTAATTTCCGTTTGAACTGTGGGCGAGGAAGAGCGTTTGACTTGAATACCGATGTCTTCAGGGCTGTTGCTGCCGACCAAGCTCTATCGGCCAGGAATACTGTCCTTTATATGCCATACGTGTGTGATACTGGACAACCATGTAGAGGGCGCGCTCACCTGCGCCCACATTCCTCCACCGTCACTGTACGCGATACTGGGGGGGAATCGTAGGATATCGGCTCGACATATTCACTGGGCAAGGTGCTGGAAACAATGTAGATCGAAACAATCCCAGTCTTCGATGGAGTGCCACCAATAGACATCTGGAAACGTACACCAATGGTCCTCTTGTCACATCAGTCTATCAGGTGATCCAATTGTTGCCACTTGGCGCGATCTTTCCTTACAATGGCGGGCTTCCTTGTAGTGGAGATAGGTGAGGTTATTGCATTGCGAAAGATCGTCAGGTGATCTCCTTAACGCTATACTGTACCTGGTGTGGTGGAATGGGCAATAACCTTGTCCAGAGCGGATGGCTTTATGTCCAGATTCAGAAAGAACTCAATCAATGTGCGAGATTTTGCGCTTCGCCTCAATCAGTTGGCGGGGATAACGATAACGGCTTGGGGAATGTGCATTCTTGCGACTGCTTGTACAACTTCAAGATACGCGACTATGCCTACCCAATCTACTCCAATATCTATCCCAACAGCCACGCCGACAAAGACGCTGAACCAACTGGGAGAAATTGCTTTCATTCTCTTGGGAGGATCTCCTCCCTCATCTATTTACGCAATGAGTGCGGATGGTATAGAGTTTGGCAACCTGACCAAAGATCGTGGTGATTGCGGCAATCCCGCGTGGTCGCGAGATGGGCAACAAATTGCATTTCTCTCATGGCGCGAGGGAGCACCCTATTTGTACATGATGGACAGAGCAGGCACTCGTGTGCGGCGGATTCCTTTTGCCAAGCCAACTACAGGCAGGATGGGTTGGTCACCAAATGGAAAACATATCGTATTTACGGGTGTTGCTGAAGGGATGAGTAATGAAATCTGGACAATCAATGTAGATACTCTGGAACTGACCAACCTAACAAAAAATCCTGCATGGGACGAAGACCCAACCTGGTCTCCCGATGGAACACAGATTGCTTTTGCTTCGGATCGCGATGGACAAATCCAGATCTATACGATGAACACGGACGGAAGCCAGGCGATAAAACTAACTGACGACCCGTTGGGTTGTTATTCACCCGATTGGTCACCTGACGCGAAAAAAATCGCCTTCGCCTGCAACACTGGTCGCGCGAGTATAATCTATACGATGAATGCAGATGGTTCCCAACGCATATCCCTAATGGGATCAGGAGACACCTTGAGCGGCTCTTATCCTTCTTGGTCTGCTGATGGGTCACGGGTCGCGTTTGAGTTTGCACAGACTGGATTACGCGACATCTACGTTATGAACGCAGATGGTTCGAATGTCATTCGGTTGACCAATGTAGGACCTCTGGGTTTGCAAACGATACAACCCGCGTGGCGCCCCGCTTTCAAGTGAGGGCGACACTTCTCAAGCATTCGTTACGACATCTCTGGGTACAACGAAAGGTCAACCATGCAATCCAAACGCTTGGCGTCACGCAGACGCGCTGTCCGTTGGATTTGAACGCGGGACTGACCCAGGTTTTGAGCGATGGGAGTAACACGTACCTCTACGGCAATGGACGCATCGCCCAGTACCAAACGACGATGCAATATTTCGGCGCGGATGCGCTGGGTAGTGT
>JACRPR010000241.1 GCA_016223105.1 Chloroflexota bacterium
CCTGGTATGGGCGCACGTACAACATTGCGCTCGAACCGTTTAGTAGCGTTCAACCCAACATCGCCAGCGCGATGCAAGCGGGTTCGGCGCATGTGCTTGAGCCAGGTCAAGGCATCCAAGCCCAGATGACTGCCGCGGCATTTGCCGGAATTCGGGGCGTTAGCCGGATTTCACTCAACGGCGATGTGGTCGCGCGAACTGAATAGTGTTCGCATCACGCGCCAACCAACTCCACCTTCACCCCGTACTCGCGCAATAAATGGCGCGCGACGACGGTCTTGTGCACTTCATCCGCGCCATCGTAAATGCGCCCCGCGCGTTCGTGGCGATAGAAAAACGCGAGCGGCGTGTAATCGGTAACGCCGAGTCCGCCGTGAATTTGAATCGCGCGGTCCAAAACTTTTTGGAGAATATCCGCGACAAAAAATTTAATCGTCGAGATTTCGACGCGCGCGCGTTTCTGTCCTTCGCGATCCAATTTCCACGCGGCGTTCAACACCATCAACCGCGCCGCGTCGATCTCCGCGCGGCTCTCCGCGATCATCGCTTGAATGATCTGGCGCGACGCGAGCGGCACGCCCGGCGCGATCTGGCGCGACGCGGCGCGCGCACACATCATTTCGAGCGCGCGTTCGCAAATGCCAATCCAGCGCATGCAGTGATAAATCCGCCCCGGACCCAATCGCTCTTGCGCGAGCGCGAATCCCGCGCCTTCCTCGCCTAAAAGATTTGTGCGCGGCACGCGACAATTTTCGAACGCGACTTCGCCGTGGCTCGCCCAATCGTCGCCGCTGTGTCCCATCACCGGCGTATTGCAGACGAGTTTGTAGCCCGGCGTGTCGGTCGGCACGATGATTTGACTCGCGCGTTGATGCGACGCCGGCGCGTCGGGATTGGTGATCGCCATTGTTACCGCGAACGCCGCGCCATCCGCCGAACTCGTAAACCATTTGTGTCCGTTGATGATATAGTCGTCGCCGTCTTTCGTCGCGGTCGTGCCCATCCACACCGGGTTCGAACCAGGATAGTCCGGCTCGGTCATCGCGAAACAACTACGAATTTCGCCGCGCACGAGCGGCGCAAGATATTTTTCTTTTTGCGCGCGCGTGCCAAAGTGAATCAGCAATTCCATATTGCCGACATCGGGCGCTTGCGAATTGAAAACATAATAGCCGAGCGGACTGCGCCCCAGTTCCTCGCTGATGTGCGCGAATTCGAGAAACGAAAATCCCGCGCCGCCGTACTCGCGCGGAATCGAGGGCGCCCACCATCCGTTCACCTTGACCTGGTCACGCCCGCGATTGAGCGCGGGCAGTAAATCGCGAAAGGATCGCGCGAGAAAATCCGGTTCGAGCGGATACACCTCCGCGCGCATAAATGCGCGAATGTGTTTCAACGTGTCGTGTAGTTTAGGTTCGATTGAGAAATCCATACGCCTCCAATCAGCCAAAGGGAATGCGGGAAACGACGACAATTAAAGTTGTCCCGATTCATTTTGATTTTCGATCCACGCGCGATACGCCGGATCGTCATAACGTTCTGGCGCGAACGCGCGCGCGTAGGGCGGAAGTGAGTTACCCAAGATATAATTGGCGAGTAATTCGCCGGACGCACAGGACGCCATAATTCCAAAACCGGAAAGCGCGCCGATCACGAACGCGCCGCGCACCGGCAACGCGCCGATCAACGGACGATTCTCGCGCGTCTTGGTGTAATAGCCGCCGTCAAGTATCGGTTTGGGCGGACGCTCAAAATACTTTTCAAGCGCGGGCAACATCGTCGTCATGCCGCGCAAAACAATTTGCGGATAGAGCGGATCGAACGCGAGCGGAAATTTTTCCGCGACCGGCGGCGTGTGATACGCCCACAACATCAGCGCAATGGTGCTACCCGCGCCGCCTTCGGGTCGCGTGTGCGCGCCCGCCGGACATTCCGCGAGCAAGCCGCGCAGTTCATCCGCTTCCGCGATCAGCGCGCGTTCGGCGTCCGAAAATTCCAAGTGTTGCGGATCGCTCCAGATCAACATCGGCGCGTCGCGCGGAATCGCGCCGAGTGCATCGGCGAAACTTATTTTTTGATGCAGTTCCGAAAAGACCGGCAATTCAATGCCGAGCATTTGCCCCACATTTTTAAGAAATGGTCCCGCGGCGTTCACAAAAATTTCGGTCGCGATGGTTGTGCCATTGCTCAAACGCACACCGCGCACCGCGTTATCGCGCACCGCGATTGATTCGACGCGCGCGGAAATGAAACGCACGCCGCGCGCGCGCGCTTGTTCGAGCAAATCCATTCCCAGAGTTTGCGCGCTGAGCCAGCCGCATCGCCGCGCGTGCAAAACCGCGACGACGCGTTCGGACAAGTACGGAAACTGTTCGCGGATCAACGCGCGATCCAAAATCAAATCTGCGCCGGTATTTGGAAATTGGAAGTTGGAAGTTGGATGTTGGACGTATCGCTCTCCAACATCCAACTTCCAATTTCCAACGTCCAATTCGCTATGTACGCGCAATTTTCCCGCGCCGAAACTTTCGGCTTGTTGCCCCGCGCGCATAAATTCTGCAATGCGCGATTTATCGGCGGTAACATAGAGATAGCCGCGCCGGTTCAAATGAAATACATTGGCGCGCGCGCGCGCCAGGTCGTCGAGCAGATCAATACTGCGATTCATTAGCGCGACCATTGCGGCGTCATTCCACCAATTGCGATAGCACTCGGTGGATTTATCGCTCGTGAGCGAGAGCGGCGCGCGTTCATCCACGAGCACAATATCGCGCGCGCCGTTATGCGCGAGAAAGTACGCCGCGCTGATGCCGGCGATGCCCGCGCCGCAGATAACAATCGAAGCCATTTGGTTTATAGATGATAAAAAGAATGGGAGAGGGGGAGAGTGGGAGCGCGGGAGATTCTCCCCATCCCTCATTCACCCTTTCTCCCACTCACGGGTTTTCACCAGTCGCCGTTGGCAAATCCAAACTACTCCAATCGCTCCATGATCCTTCGTAGAGTTGCGCGGGCGCAAAGCCGGCGAGTTCAAGCGCGAAAATGTTTTGGCACGCGTTCACGCCACTGCCGCAGTACGCGACGATTTGTTTTGCATCGTTCGCGCCGAGTGATGCAAAACGGGCGCGCAATTCTAGCGCGTCGCGAAAACGCAAATCGTCCGGCGCGCGCAGATTGCCGGCGAGCGGCGCGTTCACCGCGCCGGGAATGTGCCCAGCGCGCGGATCAATCGGCTCGATTTTGCCGGCGTACCGTTCCGCGACGCGCGAATCGAGAATCACCGCGCGCGGATCGTTTCGCATCGCTTCGACCGCGTGGCGATCGGCTAACATTTCGCGACGTGCGCGCGGAACAAAAATCGCGCGCGGAAAAGTTGGCGCATCAGTTTGTAACGCACGTCCTTCCGCGATCCAGGTTGCAATGCCGCCGTCGAGAAGTGACACGGCATCGTGACCGAAATAGCGCAAGAGCCACCACAAACGCGCCGCCGTCGCGCCGCCGCGATCATCGTAACAAACGACGTCCGTGTGCGCGCCAATGCCCGCGCGCGCCAGCGCGTCCGCGAATTGTTCCGCGCGCGGAAGCGGATGCCGTCCTGGACCCACGCCGCGCGGCGACGCGAGATCAGCGTCAATGTCCAAATAAATCGCGCCGGGAATATGCCCGCGCGCGTACTCGCCGCGCCCGGTTTTATCTTTTTCAAACAGATACCAGCGCACGTCCGCGATCCGAATCCCCGGATCGTTCAAACGCGCGGCGAGCCAATCCGTGGAAACCAGGTTTGGAAGGGTCATTCAAATTCTCCAATCGCGTTTACGAATCTGTTACCCTGAAGCGAAGCGCAGGGTCTCGCGCGGCAGATCGGAGATTCCTCACTTCGTTCGGAATGACGGGCTTGAGACAAAGAACGCGGACAAACCGGAAATTTCCGCGTTTGTCCGCGCGTGTCCGCGTCCAATCAGTTTGCGCGCGTCCGTGCAGTGCCGGTGGCTACGGCGCGGCGCTCAACGATTCGCGCGCCCACAAGTTGCCGCTGGGCGGCACGCGATTGATCAACAAGCGCGGACTCGTGCCGTCGGCGCGCATCGAAAAAATTCCCCAGCCCGCGCCGTTTTGATCCGAACGCCAAAAAATAAAATTGCCATCGCGCGACCAGGTCGCTTGCCCATCGTTACTTTTGCCGGTCGTCAATTGTCTGCGCCCGGTGCCATCGGCGTTGATCACAAAGACGTTTTTGTGTCCGTTGCCATCGTCCGCTTGATACAACAAACGATCCCCGCGCGGCGACCATTGCGGACCTTCGCCGGAATCGCGCGTGAGCATAATTTTTTGTTTGTTCCGCAAATCGTACACGAACAAACCGGACTGGGTTGTGTTTTCCAAAAAGCCCGCGTATGCCAAACGATTTCCGTCCGGTGCCCAATCAGGATTGAACCCCGCGACGATTTCGGAATCGCCGGTGCCGTCCGCGTTGATGATGTGAATCGTGCCGCCAACTTTGAGTTTGCCCAAAAAGTACACGAGTCGTTTGGAATCGGGCGACCATTGCGCGCAACACGCTTCCGCATTCACGATGCGCCGCGCGCCGCCGCCGTCGCTGTTCGCGACATAGATGCCGACTTCTTTCAATTTGTAAAACGCGATCTGTTTTCCATCCGGCGAAAACGAGGGCCACATTGCGAATTCGATCAGTGGTTTGGCATCGGTGCCGTCCGCATCCGCGATCCAGATCGTATGATTTTCTGGCGCGTCGCCGGTGGCGAGGGTGTACGCGATTTTGCCGCGCGGCGCGTCAATCGCGATGGGCGATGGGCGCGTGGTTGTGGTTGCAGGCGCGGGCGACAGAGTCGGTCGCGTGGGCGCGATCGTTGGCGTGCTCAACGCGATTGAAGTTGGAATGACGAATGGCGTGCGAACGACCAGGCGCGTCGGCGATGGCGGAACGAGCGCGGACAAGAGCGCGCCACCGGTTGCCGCGATGCACACGCCGATCAAAAGCAATGCCGCGATCGCGATGCCCGCAAACATCCACGGATTTTTTTCGGTTGCCGGTTTTTGATCGCGCGCTGGAATTTTTGTTTGCGGCGTCGGCGCGGGAGTCGGACGATATTCCGCGAGCGGTGCCGGCGCGAAAATTGGCGCGGCGTCGGATTCTTCTTTTGGTCCGCGAATCGCGTTTTCAAGCGCGCGCGCGAAATCGCGCACGCTATTGTACCGATTCGCCGGATCTTTTTCGAGCGCGCGCTCGATCACCATTTCGACGGCGCGCGGAATTGCCGGGTTGAGCGAACTTGCTTTCGGCGGCGCGTCGTTGATCTGCGCCATAATCGTCGCGTAGGGCGTCTCGGCGGAAAAGGGTGGTCGCCCGGTAAACATTTCAAATAGAACGATGCCGAGCGAATACACATCGGTGCGCGCGTCCACGGCTTCGCTCTTGGCTTGTTCCGGCGAAAGATATTGCGGCGAGCCAATCAACATGTCGTGCGACATAGTGGACTCGCCACTGCGTTCGATGCGCGCCAATCCAAAATCGGTGAGAAAGACGTGCCCTTCGTTGTCGAGCATAATGTTCGAAGGTTTCACGTCGCGATGCAAAACGCCGCGCGTGTGCGCGTAGGTCAGCGCGTCGGCGACGGCTTGGAGCATGGTGAGAATTTCCGCGTTCGTGAGTTTGCGTTCTTGCAAAACTTCTTTGAGCGTTTTGCCTTCGATGAATTGCATCACCAAAAATGGAATGCCGTCGTGCGAAGAAAAATCATGCACCTGCACGATGTTGGGATGCGTGAGGTTGCCGACGATCGCGGCTTCGCGATTGAGCCGCGCGACAAAGGATTGATCGTTCTTGAGCGCGGGGTGAATGACCTTGAGCGCGACCGAGCGATCCAGACTGGGCTGGTGCGCTTTGAAGATCGTCGCCATTCCGCCTTGACCCACGTACGCGACAATTTTAAATTGACCGACACTTTCGCCGACAACGAATCCCATTGATTATTTTTCTCCCGAGGACTTGCGCCATTATACGCGAAAACGCGTGAACACACAAAAAAAACTTGTTGTCATTTCGAGCGAAGCGACGCAAAGCGTCTCCACCATCGCGCGCCAGACGCTTTGCGTCGTTGTGCTCGAAATGACAACGCGTAAATTAAAATAGGGACAAACATTTTTGCGCGCGCACGCGCGGAAAAATATCTGCCCCTATTTTAGATGGACGCGGCATTACGGCATCGTCATCAATTGGAACGTGACGCGATAGTTGACATGGCGTTTCATCGGCATAATCATGCCGATCACTTTGTCGCTGGGATATTGGTCTTCGATTTCAAAGCCATAACCGTCGCCGTACATCGGATAGTTAAAGTTGCACTCGCACATATCGCCGGCGGGTTTTTCATCTGGATATTCGTTCAAGCCGCCCATACTCGTCAGGTGCGCTTTTTTGCCCTCCGCGCGTTTGCCACTTTCATCTAGCACTTTGACGTAGATGGTGTGGTCACTGCCGGACTCGTCAATGTTTTCAAACTTGATGCTGATCGAGTACCAGAATTTTTGTCCTTTCGCGACATTCGCGGGAATAACTTTGACACTGTCGAGATGCGGCAAAACCTGGGGCCGGTTGCCGATTCGCGGATCCATATCCCGTGGCGGCAGCGGCGGCGCGGCGGGGGCGGCGGGTGCGGGGGAAACTGGCGCGGCAGTTGGCGGCGGCACGCGCGTTGCGGGCACGCGCGTCGCGGTTGGGCGCGGCGTACTCGTTGGACGCGGCGTTGCCGTTGGCACTGGCGTATTCGTTGGAATCGCGAACGCGATCTTGAGCGGACTGAATGGATCGTTATCGCGCGGACGCACGACATTCGCTTCGGCTGAACCATTGCCATTCGAGAGTTGCAATCCGCCGACGGTCGTTACCGCGGTAACGGTTGTTGAGGGAAGCGCGATCAGCGCGATCCACAACACAAGCGCACTGAGCGCTAGCGCGCGCATTTTCGCGCCAGCCGAAAGTCCATTGAGCCACACGCTGGCTTCACCAAAAAATCCGCCGGTGTGTGGTTGCGCTTCAAGTTGTTGCCGCGGCGCGGCTTTGGGTTTTGCCGGACGCGGCGCGAGCGCGGACGCCGGTTGCGCCACCGGCGCGGATGCGCGCAACATCGCGGGAATCGCGGCGGAGGCGGCGGTTGCGGCGCGCGCGCTGGGCGGCGCGGGGCGCGGCGCTTTTGCCGACGACAACGCGTTCGCGATCCCAGGTGTCGGCGCGATCGGCGCGGCATGCGCGCGCGTGATCGGTCGCGCGCCGGAGGGCGGACGTTGAATTCGTCCGCTCGGTGGAACTGTGCCAGGTGGTCGCGGCGTGGGCGGTCTGCCGGTCATTCCGGGTTGGATCGGCGGATGTTGCGAACGCGTCAGCCGATCCGCCATCAAGCGCGTAACCGTCAGCGCGAGCGGTGGAATGTGTTCCATCATCGCGAGAAAATCGGCTTTGCTAATCGTCCAGACTTCGACATCTTCCATCGCTTGCGCGGTGTACTCGTAACCGGTATTTTGGACGATGGCTTGTTCGCCGAACGAATCGCCGGCGTCGAGAATATCCACCATCACCGGCTCGCCGTTGGGTCCAACGCCGACGCGTTTCACTTCGCCGCGTTCGATCATAAACAAGGTGTGCGCGGGTTGACCGCCGAAACAAATAATTTCGCCGGGACGAAAACGCAAGCCGCGCACTTTTTTCGCGATCGTGTTGAGTTCGCTGTTCGACAAATTCGCGAACAGCGCGATGCGGCGCAAGTGCCGAATCACAAAATCATTTTCGCGCGATGACAGACGTTGCGTGATCGCGCGACTAAGCGAGACGCTGATTTCCGGGTATTGCACCATCACGTCGTCGAAATCGCTTTTGTACAGAACCCACACGGTTGCATCGGTTGCCGCGCGCGCACATTCCGCGCGCGTGCGCCCGGTGAGGAGCGCCATTTCGCCGAACGAATTGCCGGCGCGCACGCGTTCGAGCAAGTGCGCGTCGGAGAATGCGCTGTCCATCAATTTCACTTCGCCGGCTTCGAGAATGTACATCGCGTCGCCGGGGGTGCCTTCGGTGTAGATCGCTTCTTCCGCCGGGAAATGCCGCAAGACCAAGCGCGCCGCGAGCGCGGTGAGCGCTTCGGTCGGCACATCCGCGAAGAGATGCAAGTGTTTCATTCGTTCGACCGCGTCGGCTTGATCGCTCGCGCTCAACGCTTCGGAGAGGGCGCGGCTAAACGCGAGTTTGATCCCAGGACGTTGCTGAATCAACGCTTGGTACGTTTCGCGCGTGAGGATCCACACATTCACCGGTGTCACCGCGCGCGCGGTCGAAGTGTACGGTTTGCCGGTCGTCAACGCGTTGTGTCCAAAGATGTCGCCTTCGCGCAAATCGTCGAACGACGCGCCGTCGTGCGCGTCGGTGATCAAGCGCACTTGACCTTCTTCGATCACGTACGCGGCTTCGCCCGGCGCGTTGGCTTCGATGATCACATCGCCGCGTTCGAACGCGCCGAAATCGAAATGCTCGGCAATCGCGCGCAAATCATCTTCCGACAGCGCGCTGAGCAGTTCGATCCCGCGCAAGCGGTGTTGCACGAGATATTGTTGCAGAAAGGGAATGCGGATGCCGAGGTTGGCTCCGAATTTCAAACCGATGCTGGGATGTTCGCTGATGATATCTTCGATGTCCGCGCGCGCGAGCGCAAGGAGTTGCGAGGTCGCGGCGGCGTGCGCGGAAGCGGAGTACGGGCGATTGAGCAAGCAATCTACTTCGCCGACGAGACTGCCTGCGCCGAGATTCGCGAGGGTGACGGTTTTATAACCACTTTCAAGTTTGACCAGTCCCGAGTTGACGACGAACATTGTATCGCTCGGATGACCTTCGGCAAAAATCAGTTCGCCGGTCGCGACTTGGCGGCGACGCAAACGCGCGATAACGATTTGGCGTTCTTCGTCGGTGAGTCGCTGAAACAAAGGAACCTGGTCGATGGGTTGTGGAATCAAAAGTTACCTCCAAAGATCCGAATGTCGCGCCCCATCGAGCGACATTGAAACGGGCGAGCCGCCCGTTCCACGGATCATTTTTGTTGGAAAATCAATTTCCAGCCCCGCGGTGTGTTGCGATCGGTTTTGCAATTCGCCGGGGGCGTGCCGATTTCTAAATCGGCAATCGTATCACTGCGCGCGTTTTGAATCGAAACGGCATACTTGCCGGGTTCGACTTGGACATCGGCATAGCCGATGCCGCGTTCGGGTTGGAGCCCGGTGTAAATCGTTTCTTCATTATTCGCCCACCGGATCGCAATCGCGATGTTGGGCAAATCGCGTCCACTGCGATCGCGCACAAAAAATCGCAGGAACGCGGCGTCGGGTTCATCGGCGCAAAAAAGTTTGGTGCGTTCTTTTAGTTCAAAAACCGGAATCGGATCGGTCGGGATTGGCGCGAGTGGCGCGCGGGTGCCGGGGGCAGGTCTCTGCGCGACGAAGGGTAGTTTGTAGCCAACGGCTTGGCTGAGATGAATCAACGCGTCTTGAAGCGCCGGATTTCCCAGGGATTGTTTTTCGCGCGTGATTAGATCATTAAACGTTCGCGCGGAATCGCTCAACGCGAGTTGGCTGAGGCGTTTTTTGGCGCGGGCGAGATTGCCGTCCAACTCGTACGCCGCGCTAATCATTATGACATAATCATCTTTGAGGTTGGGTTTGAGATCCGCTGGATTTGCATTCGTGAACTGAATGGGCGAAAAATTCCACGCGGCGAGCAGACCGATCAGTGTGCCGATGGTACTGCTTGCCAGTGTGGCTCCGATCACCGTAAAAATTGAAAAAGATTTGGTGCGTTGGATAATTCGCCTTGCTCCGTTCGATCACGCGCGAGGCGCGTTCTCTCCGCCTGGGATGAAATAATGCGGCGGAGAAGATGATGCAGAACACGAGGGTAAATGACAAGTGGCTAACGAACTTGAATAATGATATAATACTGAAAGATTCGAGTGCCGAAGGAGGGAATCGAACCCACAAGAGCGTAAGCTCACACGATTTTGAGTCGTGCGCGTCTGCCAGTTTCGCCACTTCGGCTTGATTCAAGTATATCAATTTTTAGCGTCAAGTCAAATCGAAAAATTCAAGTTATCCACATTTTGTCCGGTAAAAACAGCCGTTTTTCAAACAAAAAATATCAATAATTCGTTAATGCCAATTGTCTGGTGTAATTTGAATTCCGCGTATCTCAACGTCGAAAAAATGGATGAGCAAGCAATAATTCACGCGGCGCAAAAAGGCGATCTCGCCGCGTTCAACCAACTTGTGCGCGCGTATCAAGCGCTCGCGTACCGCACCGCGTACCGCGTGTTGGGCGACAGCGCGCCCGCGTCCGATGCGACGCAGGACGCGTTTATTTCCGCGTTCAAACACATTCGCGATTATCGCGGTGGCTCATTCAAAGCGTGGCTGTTGCGAATCGTTACGAACGCGTGTTACGATCAACTCCGTGCCAAGCAACGCCGCCCAACCGCGTCGCTCGACGCGTTATTGCTCGATCCCGACAATCCCGCGCCCGGCGTGGATCGCGCCGCGCCCGAATCGCCGCAAGAATTTTTGGAACGCCAAGAGTTGGGCGATACGATTCAAAAGGGCTTGACCACTTTGCCCGCCGATCAGCGCGTCGCGCTCGTGTTGGTGGACATTGAAGGATTCAGTTACGACGAAGCCGCGGACGCGATGAAGACGAATGTCGGCACGATCAAATCGCGGCTTAGTCGCGCGCGGGCGCACCTGCGCGATTTCCTCTTAACCCAGCCGGAACTTTTGCCCGCGCGATTTCGTCTGAATAGTGAAAAGGTCTAGCGCGATGAACGGTCATAATTCAGTTTCACATTCCTGGGTCGCCGAGCGATTGTCCGAGTACATTGACAATCGGCTCGATCCGCGCGCGCACGCGCAACTCGAACAACATTTGAACGCGTGCGACGCGTGCCAAAATGATTTGGCGTCATTGCGTTGGACTATATCACTCGTCAAGCACGCGCCCGCGCCGGCATTGCCGCGCTCATTCGTATTGCCGATTCCGGCGCGCCGCGCGTCATCGTTCGGTTTCAATTTTGCGACGATGCGTTTGGCGACCGTCGTCGCGACGCTGTTGTTGTTCATCGTCGTCGCGAGCGATTTCGTTACGAATTTTTCCAATCGAATGATCCCAGCCGCGACGCGCGCGCCGGTGATGCAAGAACTCGCCGCGCCAACTTCAATCGCGTTGGCGCCGCCCCCTGCACCCGCGGCAACCTCCGCTCCCGCGCCAACGTCTGCGCCTCCGACCAAAGCGGCTGAAGCAACCAAACCGGCAATCGCGCCCGCCGCGCCTGCCGCGAAACCGCCCGCGCCGACTTTTGCGCCGGCGGTCGGCGCGACCGCGCAAGACGCGGCGGCGACGATCACGCCATCGCGCGACAATCAAAAATCTGCGGCATCGCCAACGCTTTCCGCGCGTGTCTTTTCGACCGAACCGGTTACGATCACGATTGCGCCGACCCAGGTTCCGCCGACCGCGACACTCGCGCCATCGCCCACCGCGACCGCAACTAGCGCGCCGAGCGCAACCGCGTTACCAACGCGCATCGCCGAAGCGCGCGCGCAACCGACGCGCGCGCCGCAACCGACTGCGCGCGATCAAACAGCGCCGCCGATTGAACCGTTCCGCATCGCGGAGATTGGATTATTTTTCTTCGTCGTCTTTTTTGGCGCGCTCGCGATTTTGTTGCGCGCAAAAAAATAAATTTGCCTGTCATTTGTGGTACAAAAAATGGGCGAGCCGATTTCGGTTCGCCCATTTGATTTCACAAATTCGCGCAATACAAAAATTCGTTGTGAGATTTCACATCGTCTCCGGCGCGCGCACGCCGATCAAGTTCAAGGTGCGCGCGAGCGCGTTCTGCGCGGCGGCGACGAGTTTGAGGCGCGCGCGGGTGATCGCCGCGTCCGCCGGATCGGAAGAGACGACGCGGCATTGTTTGTAGAACGCGTGAAAAATTCCGGCGAGCGAAATCGCGTAATGCGGCAAGTGATGCGGTTCGAGTTTTGCGGCGACGAGTTCGACGATTTCCGGCAAGCGTAAAATTTCGCGGATCAAGTCGAGTTCGGCGGGATGCGTTAAAAGTGCAACATCGCCACCGCTCGCCCTGAGCAAAGTCGAAGGGTCGCTCAACGCGCCGGATTCGATCGCTTTTTTTAGAATGCTCGAAATACGCGCGTGCGCGTACTGCACATAGAACACCGGATTTTCGTCCGATTGTTTTTTCGCGAGTTCGAGATCGAAATCCATCGTCGTGTTCGCGTGTTGCGCGATCAGCATAAACCGCACCGCGTCCGCGCCGACTTCATCGAGCAATTCGTCCATTGTAACAAATTCACCGGCGCGCTTGCTCATTTTGATCAGCTCGCCGCCGCGTTTCAAGTTGACGAATTGATGGAGGATGATGATCGCGCGCGCGGGATCGAGTCCGAGCGCGCGTGTCGCCGCGAGGACGCGCGGCACATCGCCGTGATGATCCGCGCCCCAAATGTAAATCGCGCGATCAAAATTTCGCACGACCAACTTGTTCCACACATACGCGACATCGGACGCAAGATACGTCGGGCGTTCATCCGGTTCCGCGATCACTTGCGGCGAGCGAATCAACACCGCGTCCTTGTCTTCGCCCAACTCTTGCGCGGCAAACCAGGTCGCGCCATCTTTCTCCGCGGTCAATCCCTTATCTTGCAAAATCTGGAACACTTGCGCGAACAAACCGCTCTCGTGCAGAGAACGTTCCGAAAACCAATTGTCAAAGCGCACGCCCATTCGCGCGAGCGTTTTGGCATAGTTGTCGAGCACGATGGCAATGCCCAAGCGTCCGAGTTCGCGCACGGCTTGCGCGCGCGGTATCCGCAAAAATTTTTCATTATGTTCGCGCGCGATCTGTTTGCCCATCTCGATCACATACGCGCCTTGATAACCTTTTTCCGGGAAGGATTCATCGCGACCCAATGCTTGCGCGTAGCGCGCGAAAATACTTTCGCCAAACAAGCGAACCTGGGTTCCGTTATCGTTGATGTAAAATTCGCGTTGAACGTTATGCCCGGCGGCATTTAATACATTCGCGAGGGTATCGCCGAGCGCGCCATTGCGTCCGCCGCCGATGTGCAATGGTCCGGTCGGATTCGCGCTGACGTACTCGACCTGGATACGCAGAGCGTCGCGGCGCGCCGGTTCGACATCGCCATAGCGCGCGCCTTGCGCGAGGATCGTTTCGACCTGGCGCGCGATCCACGCGTCGTTCAACGTGATGTTGACGAACCCCGGTGGCGCGCCTTCCACTTGTGCGATGGCTTCAGCGCGCGGAAAATGCGCGGCAATCGCTTGCGCGATTTCGAGCGGCGCGCGTTTCGCCGCGCGCGCGAGTTTGAGCGGAAGCGAGCAGGAGTAATCGCCCAACTCTTTGCGTTGCGGTCGTTCGATGTACACATCGGGGATCGCGAACGCGGGGAGCGCGCCGGAATTTTGCGCGGCGATGATCGCGTCTTTAACCAACGCGGCGAGCTGATTTTTGATGAGCATTTTTTCCTGTCCTGTAATCGTTTTTAGGTGACCAACTGAGGAACGCGTAAATCGGATACAACTGTTCGATGCGTTTGTAAATTTCTTCCGCGATGGTGTCCGCGTGCAAACGTTTGTCGTCCGGCGCGTAATAAATTCCCAAACGCAAATCGTGTCCGCCGGGTTTGTATTTTTCCATCGTCGCGTTCAACATTCCAACATTGACGAGCCGGCTTGCTTTCGCGCGCAGAACTTCTTGAAAACCAGGATAGCCCTCTTCGGGACGAACGAATTGCGAAAGCCGCAAGGTGTGTTCGCCGCCCAGCCCCGCGAGCAACGCGCGCAAGTGTCCGCGTTGTTCCGCGCCATTTTGCAAACGCGTTTGGAGATTTTGCGCGTCCACCCACGCCTTGTCGCTGACGAACAACTCGACCGCGAATCCTTCTTTGTCAATCCGCGCCGCGATCATCGCGTTCGCGTAAAAGTGTCCGAAATCTTCAAAGAGTTGTTTCTTCATCAGCTTGATCGTCGTTTCCGGTTTCGAATAGCGCACGGTCATAAATTCGACGCGCGGCGTCGCCGGTGAAATGCGCGACGCGCTGATCAACCATTGCGGCATCCAGTGCGGGTGCAAATCGAGTTTGGCTTTGCGAATCTCCGGGTAGATTGCATTGTGGAGCGCGACCAATTTTTCGCGGATGCGCTCGCGCTCCGAATCGTAATCGGGATTCGTGGTGATGCCGGTTTCGAAAACCGCGTAATCGGCTTTC
>JACRPR010000242.1 GCA_016223105.1 Chloroflexota bacterium
GAACGCGGATAAAAATTCAAAATCTGAAATCTGAAATCTGAAAGCTCAAATGAACTACACTCCTCAAGAATTAATGGTCGCCGCCGCCGCGCGTGAAATTCGCGACGGCGAAATCGTGTTTGCCGGGATGCGCTTGCCACTGATCGCGTTCGCGCTCGCGAAAAATTTGCACGCGCCCAACGCGATCGGCTTGTTCGAGTGCGGCTTGATGCGCGACACGCCGTCGCCGGAATTGCTCTACACGATGGGCGATCCGCCGAACATTCGCGACGCGTTGTGGGCGACGCGAATGATCAACATTATGGGCTTGCTCCAACAAGGTTACGTTGACCTGGGTTTCATCGGCGGTGCGGAGATTGATCGGTTTGGAAATTTGAACACTTCGTACGTTGCCGGCGACAACGCGCGCGCGACAAAATTACCGGGAAGCGGCGGCGCGGGCGACATTGCGAGTTTGTCGAAACGTTTGTGCGTGATTATGGCGCACGAGAAACGCCGGCTCGTCGAACGCGTCAGTTACATCACGTCGTCCGGTTTTGGCGATGGCGATGGTTGGCGCGCGCGCGTCGGTTTGCCGCGCGGCGGACCGAGCGCGGTGATCACGACGCTCGGCGTCCTGGGTTTCGACGCGCACACCGGCGAAGCGATTCTGCGTTCGTATCATCCCGGGCAAACGATTGAATCGGTGCGCGCAGAAACCGGCTGGGATTTACGCGTTGCGCCGGACGCGCGCGAAACAATTCCGCCGACCGCGCGCGAGTTGGAGATTATTCGTCAGTACGATCCGCAAGGATTTTGGACGCGGTGAAAGATCAACCACTGATTTCACAGATTTCGTAACTACTCAGGTGTCATTGCGAGGAGGCGGTTTTTGCCGACGAAGCAATCCCCGCGTTGTGAATCCGGATCGACCAGGTCGGGGATTGCTTCGCAAAAACCGCTCGCAATGACATGGGCTGAGTAGTTACCAGATTTCACAGATTGACTGGAACACGGAAAAAGTATCCGTGTTCTTTTTTTATCCGTGGGAAAATATTTTGATTGGGCAATGCACTCGAATTGATTTTATCCGGGAAATCGGTACAATCTGTGATTGTCGTTTCAAGAATAACCATTCGATCACAAGGAGCGCAGTATGCCTGACCTTCGTTTCGACACGTACTATCGCTACGCCGATCTCACGCGCATCGTTCACACGTTTGCGAGCGAGTTTCCGCAATTCGTGCGCGTCGAAAGCATCGGCAAAAGTTTTGAAGGACGCGACATCTGGGTTGCGACCGTTACAAATTTTTCGAGCGGCGACGCGCAAGACAAACCCGCGCTGTGGGCGGACGGGAACATTCACGCGAGCGAAGTTTCACCCTCGAGCGCGTGTTTGTATTTGATCAACAAACTCGTGAATGAGTACGGAAAAAATTCCGACATTACGCGCGCGCTCGACACGCGCGCATTTTACATCTGCCCGCGCTTCAATCCCGACGGCGCGGAACTCGCGCTCGCGGACAAACCGAAAATCATTCGCTCGAGCACGCGCCCGTATCCGTACGATGAAGAACCGATCGGCGGTCTCGTGCAGGAAGACATTGACGGCGATGGGCGAATGTTGATGATGCGAATTGCCGATCCGAATGGCGCGTGGAAAATTTCACCTGATGATCCGCGCTTGCTCGTGCGCCGCGATCCAGCGGAAACCGGCGGAACGTACTATCGCGTTTTGCCGGAAGGACGACTCGAAGAGTACGATGGTGTTACGATCAAAGTGCAACCGAAAAAAGAGCGGCTCGATCTCAATCGCAATTTTCCGTTCGAGTGGCGACAAGAGAACGAACAAAATGGCGCGGGTCCGTATCCGACTTCCGAACCCGAAGTGCGCGCGGTCGTGCATTTCATCGCGAATCATCCGAACATTACCGGCGCGATTGCGTTTCACACGTACTCGGGCGTGATCTTGCGACCATACGGGACAAAGAACGACGATGCGATGCCGGCGGAAGATTTGTGGACGTTTCAAAAAATCGGCAAGCAAGGATCAGAGATGACCGGCTATCCGACCGCGTCGGTCTATCACGAATTTCGGTATCACCCGAAAGAGTACATCACCGGCGTTTTCGACGATTGGCTGTACGATCATTTTGGAATTTTCGCGTGGACGGTTGAGATTTGGAGTCCGCAACGCCAAGCCGGGATCAAAGAATACAAGTACGTGGATTGGTTTCGCGAACATCCGCGCGAAGATGATCTCGCGATGCTCAAGTGGAGCGATGAAAAACTCGGCGGCAAGGGATATGTAACCTGGTATCCGTTCGATCATCCGCAACTCGGCAAGGTCGAACTCGGCGGGTGGAACGCGCTGTACGCGTTTCGCAATCCGCCGCCGGAATTTCTCGAAAAAGAAATCGCGCCGTTCGCGGATTGGTTGGTGTGGCATTTATTGATCTCGCCAAAACTCGAATTGTTCGATGTCGAATCAAAATCGCTCGGCGCAAACGCGTATCGCGTGCGAATGGTTGTGCACAACACCGGTTGGTTGCCGACGTACATCACGAAAAAAGCAATCGAGAAAAAATCCGTGCGCGGGATCGTGTGCGAGATCGAATTGCCGGAGGGCGCGACGCTCGAAACCGGCAAGCCGCGCGAAGAACTGGGGCAACTCGAAGGGCGCGCGTACAAATCGGTCGCGCCGGTCGGCTGGGCAGTCGCGGATCCGACGGATGATCGCGTCAAGGTCGAGTGGGTTGTGCGCGCGCCAAACGGCGGCGTGGTGAAGTTGATCGCGCGGCACGAACGCGCGGGGACGGTGCGCGCGGAAATCAAGTTGAGTTGAAAAATGATTACACTGCGTCCACTCAATTTAGAAACCGACGTGCCGCGTTACGTCGAACTCGTCAACACGATTCTGCCGGATCCGGTCACCGAAGAACGCGTGCGCGAATGGGAGCGCAATTTTCCGCGCGATGGAATTCGTCAGCAAAACGTCGCGCTCGATGAACATCAAACGATGGTCGCGTGCAACGAAGCATCGCGCCGCCCGAATATGGCGGCAGGAACATTTTTCGTCGAGGTGATCGTCGCGCCGGCATTTCAACGGCGCGGCATCGGCGCGCAATTGTACGATGACGCGATCGCGTTCGCGCATGCACAAGGCGCGGCGCGTTTGGTGTGCGAGGTGCGCGACCACAATCCGGATTGGTTGCGCTTTGCACAAACGCGCGGCTTTGAAATCGATCGGCACATTTTTGAATCTACGCTCGATCTCACAACGTTTGACGAATCGTGTTTTACCGACGTGATCGAATCGGTCGAGCAATCCGGGATTCGCTTTTTCACATTAGCGGATGTTGGGAACACGGAAGAAAATCAACGCCGGCTGTACGCGGTGAATAAAAGTAACGCGCTCGACATTCCGGGCTGGGAAGGCGAGTTTCCAAGTTTTGAAGATTTTAGCCGCTATGTGGTTCAAGCGTCCTGGTTTCGCGCGGAGGGACAAATTATCGCGGCGGACGGCGACGAATGGATCGGCTTGGGCGCGGTCGGCTATTTTCCGGCGACGAACTCGGCATACAATATGCACTCGGGCGTGCTCAAAAATTATCGTGGACGCCACATCGCGCGCGCGCTCAAACTATTGACGATTCGCTATGCGCGCGCGTGCGGCGCGGCTTACATTCGCACGAACAACGATTCGCAAAACGCGCCGATTCTGGTGGTCAATCGCAACCTGGGTTATCAACCGCGTCCTGGTTTTTTCAAATGCGTGTGCGTCCGCGATTTTTCGTAACGATAAAGATATTCGCCTTACGCGCGCATTTGCCTCCACACTGAAATGCACCCCGACGGTAATTTGATTTGACACGCGCGGGCAACCGTGCTAGAATCGCCGCAATTCAATCAGACAACGACGACGACAGAGCCAAGTACGTTTCGTTTCGATCCAGCGAGTTGCCGGATGATGCGAGGCAATGCGAACCGATGCGGAAATCCACTCTCGAGTTGAGAACGAAGAGTTCACCCGGCGCGCACCGTTATCGCGTTAGAGATCGTCGCAAGACGATGAATGAAGGTGGCACCGCGAATCCTCTCGCCCTTTTTGGACGAGAGGATTTTTCATTCTACCATTTCCTTGATTTCCCTTGTTTCCCTTCGCGGGAATAGATGGAAATGAGGGAAATCAGGGAAACGAAAAAGGAGGCACAATGTTTGATCTAAAAATTATTCGCGAACAGCCGGACCGCGTGCGCGATGCGCTGAAACGCCGCGGCGCGGATCCCGCGATGGTGGACGAGATTCTCGCGGCGGATGCGACGCGGCGCACGTCGCTCGCGGAGCTCGAAGCGTTCCGCAATCAGCGCAACACCGCGTCGAAAGAGATCGGCAAGACACTTGCACCGCACGCAAGTGCAGGTGTGAAAGATGAAGCCGAACGCGAGACGCGCAAAGCCCAAGTGCGCGAGATCAACACGCGCATCGAGACGCTCGACAAAACCGTGAACGCAGTCGAGACGCGCTTGAACGACCTGGTTTCCCAAGTGCCGAACATTCCCGACGACGATGTGCCGTTCGGCAAAGACGACAACGAAAATCCGGTTTTGCGAACGGTCGGCGCGCCGCGCGAATTTGATTTCACGCCGGCGGCGCATTGGGATCTCGGTCCCGCGCTTGGCATTTTGGATTTTGAACGCGGCGTCAAACTCGCGGGTTCGCGCTTTTATGTATTGAGCGGCGCGGGCGCGAAATTGCAACGCGCGTTGATTCAATGGTTGCTCGATCTGCACGTCGCGCAGGGCTATCGCGAAATGTACTTGCCGTTTATGGTGAAAGAGAGCGTCGTGTTTGGCGCGGGGCAATTGCCAAAATTTCGCGACAATCTTTTTCACGATGTTGAGAAAGACGCGTGGTTCGTGCCGACCGCGGAAATTCCGCTCACCGGTTTGCACCAGGACGAAATTATTGACGCGGTAAAATTGCCTCTGCACTATTGCGCGTACACGCCGTGCTTTCGCAAAGAGCCAATGTCGGCGGGCAAAGATGTGCGCGGCATCAAGCGCGGTTTTCAATTCGACAAAGTGGAAATGTACAAATTTTGTTTGCCGGAAAATTCGGCGGACGAATTGGAAAAATTGCGCCAGGACGCCGAAGACACTTGCGCCGCGTTGCAAATTCCATATCGCGTGAAATTGCTTTGCACCGGCGACATCGGTTTCGCCGCGCGCAAAACATACGACATTGAATTGTGGGCACCGGGGCAAAACGAGTGGCTCGAAGTGTCGTCGTGTTCGAACGTCGGCGATTTTCAAGCGCGCCGCGCGAACATTCGCTTTCGCCGCGAAGCCGGCGCGAAGACGGAATTTGTGCACACGCTCAACGGTTCGGGCTTGGGGATGCCGCGCACGATGATCGCGATTATGGAGAACTATCAACAAAAAGACGGTTCGATTGTCGTGCCAGAAGTTTTGCGTCCGTACGCAAAGATGGACGTGATCAAGTAAAACGTGAAAGACAAATTCTGTAAATTGCGATTAACCGCGATGACGCAGGGCGGCGAAGCGATGGGGCGCGATGAAACCGGTCGTGTGATCTTTGTGCCTCACGCGATTGCCGATGAAACTGTCATCGTCGAAATCGTCGAGCAAAAGAAAAATTTCGCGCGCGCGCGCTTGATCGAAATCATCACGCCGTCGCCCGCGCGCGTCGCGCCGCGCTGTCCGCATTTTGGCGCGCGTAGGGGCGGGGTCACCCCGCCCCAACAAAGTTGCGGCGGTTGCCAATGGCAACACATCGCGTACCCCGCGCAACTCCAATTCAAAACCGAAATCGTGCGCGAACAATTCGCGCGCATCGGCAAACTGCCGGACGCGCCGGTGCGCGACACAAGCGGAATGAGCGAGCCCTGGCAGTATCGTAACCATGTGCAATTTCAACTCAACGCCGATGGGCAACTCTGTTTGCGCGCGCTCGAATCGCACGACCTGGTGCCGATTCGCGAGTGCCACATCATTCATCCATTGCTCGACGAAATTTTTCGCGCGCTCGATTTTGCGGAGGCGGATTTCGCGAGCGTTACTCTGCGCGCGGGCACGCGCACCGGACAAAAAATGGTAATCCTCGAAGGGCGCGATGACGATCCGCCGGAAATCGAAATTGACGAGCCGGTGTCGATCGCGTACCAAGTGCCGAGCGGCGAGACGGTCGCGTTGATCGGACAAACCGCGCTCGAAGAAAAATTGGGCGAGCGCGTGTTCCGCGTTTCGCCCGTGTCATTTTTTCAAGTGAATACCGAAATGGCGGAACGTCTGATCGAGTTGGTCGCGCGATATCTCGCGCCGCGCGCGGACGATGTTTTGCTTGATGCGTTCGGCGGCGTCGGCACATTTGGTTTGACGCTCGCGCCGCGCGTCGCGCGCGTGATCGCCATTGAAGAAAATCCGCGCGCGATTGAGGACGCGCGTACAAACGCGTCTGATTTATCGAATGTTGAATTTCACATCGGCGCGGTTGAAAATGTTTTGCCGCAGATCGACGCGCACATCACGCTCGCGGTCGCCGATCCGCCGCGCGCCGGGTTCGCCCCGCGCGCGCTCGATGCGTTGATCGCACACGCGCCGCGCGCGCTCGCGTACGTTTCGTGCGATCCCGCGACGCTCGCGCGCGACGCGCGCAAACTTGTGGACGCGGGCTATCGGTTGATTGAAACGCAACCGGTAGATTTGTTTCCGCACACCTACCACATCGAAACCGTCAGTTTGTTCGTGCGAGAAAAAGAATGACTTTTGATCCGGTTTTCGTTTCCCCATTGCACGACCCCGATGGCGTAATGCTCGCGCACCTTGCAACGATCACGCCGCAATTAAAAAATCTCTTTGCCCGGATGTTTGTGGATTTTTCGGACACAACCGCGCGGCGACAATCCGAACCAATTCACCGGCTAACCCAGGATTCGTTTTTCGCGGTGAGCATCAGTCCGCCGAATCGCGCGGTCGGCGATCAATTCGTCGCGCTCTACAAACTTGCCGCGGCGAGTTGCGCGCCGCAACAAATTCTGCATCTCTGCTTTCCCGACCGCGTCGCGTTCGCGTTGCAAACGCATTATCGCGATCAATTCATCGCGGATGTGTGCGCGGTCGCGAACGAAGATGCGCCGGTTTTGTTTCAACGATCCGAATCGGCGTGGCGCACGCATCCGCAAAATTATCGGGCGTGCGAACAGCTCGCGACCCAGGTCGGCGCAATGTTGCTCGGTAAATCGTTCGATTGGACGTGGTGTCATCTCGCCGCGCCCGCGCACCGGCTCGCGGATATTTTACCGCGCGTAACGACGCACGATTTCACCGTGCTCGCGGAAATTGTTTTCGCGCTCAAGGACATTTTGCAAACCCAGGATGTAGATTGGCTCGCGTGGGAAGACCCGCACATTTTTGCGCGCGACGCGGACGAATTGAAAACGGAACGCGAAGCGAGTTTTCAGGAAACGCGCAAACGGCTGGCGTATGTTCTGCCGATGATTCAATATCTGTACGCAAGCACAAAATAAAAACTGTGCGGCTCTCACTTGTGAGAGCCGCACAGTTTTTATTCTGCGTCAAGCAAGCCCGACATTGCAAGTACTTCGTCCGACCATTGTTGCGCTTGCGCGACAAGTTGTGTGCGCGCGGCGGGATCGTTTTGTGCGTCGCTCCACGACCAATACCAATGCGTCAAGCCGCGCCCAACATCAACAAGGAATGCGGCATCATCAACGCGCGAATCTTCTTTCACCAGATCCGGCACAATCCATTCGATAAAGTATCTGCTTTCTTCAATCGCGAACAGGGTTGCATTATGCGCCGAAGTTTGAGCGCACGACCGGATGCGCGCGAGATTGGAAGCCAAATGTCCCAAGCGCGTCGAAAGCGAAAAACTCAAGAACCGTACGCGTCTTGAATCGGGAATCAATATATTTTTATCCGCGTCCATCCGCGTTTGTCCGCGTCCCATTACAACAATTTCTCCTGCGGCGATTCGGGGTACGCGATGCCGAGATGTGCGTACGCGCGTTTCGTCGCGACGCGTCCACGCGTTGTGCGATCAATGAATCCGAGTTGAATCAAGTAAGGTTCGTACACATCCATAATCGTATCGGCTTCTTCGCTGATCGATGCGGCAATCGTTTCCAAACCGACCGGACCGCCGCCGTACTTTTCGACAATCGCGCGCAGAACTTTGCGATCCACTTCATCGAGTCCGAGCGCGTCCACTTCGAGCATCGCGAGCGCGGCGTTCGCGACCGGCGCGGTGATCGCGCCGTCCGCGCGCACTTGCGCGTAATCGCGCACGCGCTTTAATAACCGATTCGCGACGCGTGGCGTGCCGCGCGCGCGCCGCGCGATCTCGCTGATGCCGGTCGCGTCAATCGCGACGCCGAGTATCGCGGCGGAACGATGCACGATCGTTTCCATCGCGCGCAGATCGTAGAAATCGAGCCGATAGACCGCGCCGAACCGGTCGCGCAGAGGCGCGGACAGCATCGCGAACCGCGTCGTCGCGCCGATCAGTGTAAAACGCGGCATCTTGAGTCGAATACTCCGCGCGCTCGGACCTTTGCCGATGATGATGTCGAGCGAAAAATCTTCCATCGCCGAGTACAACACTTCTTCGACCGGGCGACCGAGCCGATGCACTTCGTCAATGAACAGCACATCGCCCGCGCGCAAGTTGGTGAGAATCGCGGCGAGGTCATCAGGTCGTTCGATTGCCGGACCCGATGTGGTTTTGATCGCGACTTGCATTTCGTTCGCGATGATATTCGCGAGCGTAGTTTTGCCAAGCCCCGGCGGACCGTACAACAAAACATGATCAATCGCTTCGCCGCGCGTTTTTGCCGCCTGGATCAGAATTTTCAAATTTTCCTTGACCTTGTCCTGACCGATGTACTCGTCAATGCGTTTGGGGCGGAGGGATAATTCGAACTTGCCTTCGTCTTCGGTTGGTTTGGGAGAAACGACTCGATCAGCCATTGAAACCTCTGTTCGCATTATACCAGAGATTTTGTAAAGTGTGAATGTGTTGACACGCGTCGCGATTGAGGTTACAATTTTTTTCGAGATTGGGTTCAATCGCTGAATCTCTTTTTACGAGGAGGAAAAAATGCCCGCGAAAAAAATCGCGATAAAAAAAGTCGTAAAGAAAACGGTCAAGAAAATCGCCACGCCGAAATCGAAAATTCCGCGCATTACGTACGCGACGCTCACCGTAACGCCGGACGATGACCAACAGTACGACGCGGCAGTCGCGCAGGTGCGCGCGCAACTCGGCAAACATTTCACGAATTTTGTGAATGGCGAAAAACGCGAATCGTCCGCCGGCGAATTCGCGCACGCGAGTCCGGTGAACACAAACTGGGTCGTCAGTTATTTTCCGAAAGGGACACGCGACGATACGCGCGCCGCGATTCGCGCCGCGCGCGAAGCATTCCCCGCGTGGAGCGCGCTCGATTATCGCGCGCGGATCAAAATTTTGCGCCGCGCCGCGGATCTCATCATCGAACGGCGATTTGAAACCGCGGCGTGGATGGCATTTGAAGTTGGCAAAAATCGCGCGGAGGCGCTCGCGGAGATTAACGAATCGGCGGAACTGATTCGCTATTATTGCGAGCGGATGGAATTTCACAAAGGATTTGTTCTGCCGCTCGAATCGCCGGGCGCGGGACAAGTAACCGTGAGCGTTCTGCGACCGTACGGCGTGTGGGGTGTGATCGCGCCGTGGAATTTTCCGATGGCGCTCGCGCTGGGAATGAGCGCGGGTGCGCTCGTCGCCGGAAATTCCGTCGTGTTCAAGCCGTCATCCGAAGCGCCGGTGATCGGCTACGAAATTTATCGCGCGCTCGCGGACGCGGGCTTGCCGAACGGCGTGTTCAACTTGATGGTCGGTCCCGGCTCGACGGTCGGCGCGGAGATGCAAGAGCATCCTGGGATCGACGCGATGATTTTTACCGGCTCGCTCGAAATCGGAATGCAGATTTACAAAAACTTTGCGAAAAAATTTCCCAAGCCGGTCATCGCGGAAATGGGCGGCAAGAATCCGGCAATCGTTACCGCAAACGCGAATCTTGATGAAGCCGCCGAAGGCGTGATGCGCGCGGCATTCGGCTTCGACGGACAAAAATGTTCCGCGTGCTCGCGCGTCTACGTGGACAAGCGCGTGAAAGACAAATTCATCGAACTGCTCGTCGCGTATACGCGCGATCGCGTTAAGGTTGGCGATCCAACGCTCAAGCCGACGTTTATGGGTCCGGTGATCAATCAAGCCGCGGTTGATCTGTACTTGCGCGCGGCGAATGACGCGCGACTCGCCGGTGGAAAATTTTTGTTCGGCGGGAACGCGATCAAAGAAGGCGATGGTTCGACTCCGCTCACCACAAGTTTCGCGAACGGATTTTTCGTCGAACCGGCAATCGTCGAATTGCCGCCGACGCACACCTTGTTCCGCGAAGAATTGTTTTTGCCGTTCCTGGTTATCGCCGGCGTGAACTCGTTCGAGGACGCTCTGCGAATGGCGAACGATTCGGATTACGGCTTGTGCGCCGGAATTTACAGCGCAGACAAAAACGAGGTTGAACAATTTTACGCGAACATTCAAGCCGGCGTAACGTACTCGAATCGCCGCGCGGGCGCGACGACCGGCGCGTGGCCCGGCATCAACTCGTTCGGCGGTTGGAAAGGCAGTGGCACATCGGGCAAGAGCGCGTTGGGTCCGTACTATGTGCAACAATTTATGCGCGAGCAATCGCGATGGATTGTTGAGTAGTTGAATAGCGGGATAGTTCGATAGTGCGATAGTTGGGGCGAGCGGCGCGCAAGTGTTGCTTGCCCTGAGCGAAGTCGAAGGGGTCGAATCCAAAATGCAAACAATTCGGGTTTGTTGATCGCGGAGAATTCACAATGGCACACGATGCTCGTCAACATTTTGAAACACAACTGTCCGCGCTCGTCGAAAAATTTACGCGCCGCCGCGAGGAATACACGCGCGCGGATTATTCCGAACTGCAGGCGCGGATTGATTTCATTGATCCGTTCTTTGAAGCGTTGGGCTGGGATGTGCGAAATACGCAACACGCGTCCGAACGCGCGCGCGATGTCGTCGTTGAAAGCGGCGCGACGCGCGGGCGTCCCGATTACAATTTTCGTTTGAACGGGCAGACCCAGTTTTTTGTCGAAGCCAAAGCCCCGCACGTCGCGCTCGAATCGAGCAAAGTTATTTTGCAAGCCAAGCGCTACGCGTTCAACGAAACATCGCAAACCGTGATCCTCGCCGCCGCGACTGACTTTGAAGAATTTCGTTTGTACGAAGTGCGCGATATTTCGTACTTGCGGCAGGTAAACAAGGGACGCGTGTTCGCGTATCGTTACGACGAATACCTAATGCCGCGCGCACTGGACGATTTGTGGAAACTGTCGCGCGAATCGGTCGCCGCCGGTTCGCTCGACGCGTTGGTGAGCGCGGCGACGCGCCGCGCGCGCGAACGCGTTTCGCTCGATCAACAATTCTTGTCCGATCTCGCGGATTGGCGCGAACGCTTGGCGAAAGCGATTTTCAAAAATCATCCCGAGCTTGACGCGCGCGATCTCAACAGCGTCGTCCAGGTTTTTCTCGACCGCTTGATTTTTATTCGCGTCGCGGAAGATCGCGGCGTTTTGCCGGAAGGTCAACTGATCGAAATCGCGCGGCATTGGCGGCAGAGCGAGCAATCGAAACCGATCACCGCGGAATTACTTCCGCTCTTTCGATCCGTCAATCGCGCGCGCAACGGCGAAATTTTCAAACCGCACAAGTGCGAAGAACTCGGCTGGGATTCCGCGATTGTCGCCGCGATCATTGACGACGGTTTGGAGCCGTACAATTTCGCGCAGATCGGCGTCGAACTGCTCGGCTCGATTTACGAACGCTACCTCGGCAAAACGATTCGCGTTACCGCGACGCGCGCGATTGTCGAAGACAAGCCGGAAGTTCGCAAAGCCGGCGGCGTGTACTATACGCCCAAACACATTGTGGATTACATCGTCGCGCAAACGGTCGGCAAATGGATCGAAGGCAAAACGCCCAAGCAGATCGAAAAATTGCGCGTGCTCGATCCCGCGTGCGGGTCAGGATCGTTTTTGCTCGGCGCGTATCAAACGTTGTTAGATTATCACACGCGCTATTTCGCGGAACGCGCGGATCAACGTGGCGGCGGCGGAAACGGCGGACAGCAATTGTTACTGCGCGAACCGCGCGCGCAGTACGGCGAATTCAAATTGACGCTCGAACAAAAGGGCGAAATTCTTCGCAACAATATTTTTGGCGTGGACATTGATCCGCAGGCCGTCGAGATTACGATGATGAGTTTGTA
>JACRPR010000235.1:0-3351 GCA_016223105.1 Chloroflexota bacterium
AGAAAGGAAGATCGCAATGAGTCAGTACGCGCATCCCGAAGTGTTGGTCGAAACCGAGTGGGTCGGTCAACATTTGCAAGATAAAAATCTCCGCATTGTGGAATCCGACGAAGACATTTTATTGTACGAAGTTGGTCATATTCCCGGCGCGGTCAAAATAGATTGGCACACCGATTTGCAAAACCAACTCGTGCGCGATTACATTGACCGACCTGGTTTTGAAGCGCTCCTCTCCAGCCGCGGCATCGCGAACGACACGACGGTTGTGTTCTACGGCGACAAGAACAACTGGTGGGCGTGTTATGCGTTCTGGGTGTTCAAGTTGTTCGGACACGAAAAATGTTTGGTGATGAACGGCGGTCGCCAAAAGTGGGTCGCGGAAAATCGCGCGTTGTCGAAAGATGTGCCGGAATATCCGCGCGCGAAATATGTCGCGAAAGAACGCGACGATTCTAAAATTCGCGCGTTTCGCGATCAGGTGATGGCGCACGTCAAGGCGGGCAATCCGCTCGTGGATGTGCGCTCGCCGCAAGAATTTTCCGGCGAGTTACTGCATATGCCGGGTTATCCGCAGGAAGGCGCGTTGCGCGGTGGACACATTCCCGGCGCGAAAAGTATTCCTTGGGCGCGCGCGGCGCGCGAGGATGGCACGTTCAAATCGGCGGATGAACTTGCCGACCTGTACGGAACGCAACGGATCACATCGGACAAAGATGTGATCGCGTACTGTCGCATCGGCGAACGGTCGAGTCATACCTGGTTCGTGCTGACGTATCTGCTCGGTTATCCGCGCGTGCGAAATTATGATGGCTCGTGGACCGAGTGGGGCAATCTCGTCGGCGCGCCGATTGAAAAATAATCGTAGGTAAGGGCGAAGCATCCTGAGCGGAGTCGAAGGATGTTTCGCCCCTACGGGAATTTGAATGGAACGCCAAGAATACATCGATTTCATTCTCGACCATTACAACAATCCGCGCAACTATGGCGCGTTGGAGGATCCGGATATTCTCGTCAATGGCGGCAATCCTGGGTGCGGCGATGTCGTTACGATGTACGTCCAAGTTGATGCAGAGAATCGCGTTGACGAAATAAAATTTGAAGGCAAGGGTTGTACGATCAGTATGGCGGGGGCTTCGCTCATCACCGAATGGGTCAAGGGCAAAACACTGCAAGAGATCGAAGAAATGGCGTACGCGCCAATAATTGACCAAATGGGGCAAGATGTGGTAAAATCTCGACTGCGATGCGCGACCCTCGGCGTGGATACACTCAAGGGCGGCGCGCGCGAGTACCCATCGCGCCACGCTCTCGGACAAAAATTGATCCAGCCGATTGTGCTTGCTCACACTCTCATCACGCAATAAGCGATAAAAAATTTTCTCACCGAAAGGAGCAACAACAATGGCGTACGTGATTGCAGAGCCCTGCATCAACACCAAGGACTCGGCGTGTGTGAATGTCTGTCCCGTGGATTGTATTCATCCGCGTAAGGATGAAAACTTTGACACGGTGCAACAACTCTACATTGACCCGGACACTTGTATTGATTGCGGCGCGTGCGTGCCCGAATGTCCGGTCAGCGCAATCTTCCCTGAGCCGGATCTGAAGGACGAGTGGAAGTTCTTTACCGAAAAGAACGCCGATTACTACAAAATGTCCGCTGGCGATTTCGAAGCCAAGTGGAAATCGCCCGGCAAGACGGCGTAAATTTGTTCTTGCGATTTCGCAACCCCCGTCTTCACTCGCGATGGCGGGGGTTTGCAATTATAAAGTGAGGAATGTATGAGCGATCCAACTATCGAGACCAAAGCCGCCGCGCTGAGCGACGAAGGCATCGAAGGTCAAGTCAAACAAGAACTGCGCGAAGTCAAAGATCCGGAAATCGGATTGGACGTGATTCAACTCGGACTCATTCGCGAGATCAATCTCGGTCTCGAAGAACCCGAAATCAAAATGATGTTGACGACGCCATTCTGTCCATACGGCGGATGGTTGATTCAGCAAGTCAAAGATAGCGCGACCAAAATCGTGGGCAAGCCGGTCAAGGTTACGGTGATGCCGGATTTGTGGGATCCGAATTTTATGGAAGACCCAGGTCTCTTAATGGGATGGTAATTACCATTTACCAATTACCACTTACCCAAACGTAAATGGCAAGTGGTAATTGCATGAGGACACTATGACGCTCAACGTCGCATCTATACGTGAAGATTTTCCAATTCTTCAGCAAATCGTCAACGGCAAGCCGCTGATCTATCTCGACAGCGCGGCAACGTCGCAAAAACCGGAAGCGGTGATCGCGGCGATGGATGAATACTATCGCAAGATCAATTCAAACATTCATCGCGGCGTGTACGCGATTGCCGAAGAAGCGACCGCGCGGTATGAAGCCGCGCGCAAAAAAGTGCAAAAGTTTATCAACGCGAAATCGTTCCGCGAAATTATTTTCACGCGCAACGCGACCGAAGCGTTGAACCTGGTCTCGTACACCTGGGCGCGCGCGAATATTCACGCCGGCGATGAAATTGTTTCGACGTTGTTGGAGCATCACTCGAACATTGTGCCGTGGCAATTGCTCGCGCAAGAAAAGGGCGCGACGCTGAAATTTATTCGCGTGGATGATCAGGGTTTGCTTCTCGACGAAGACATCGCAACGGTCATCACCGAAAAAACGAAACTTGTCGCGGCGACGATGATGTCGAACGTCGCGGGAACGATCACGCCGATCAAACAGATCATTGCGCGCGCTCACGCGGTTGGCGCGGTCGTCGTCGTGGATGGCGCGCAAGGCGTGCCGCACATCGCGACGGATGTTCAGCAACTCGATTGCGATTTTCTCGCGTTCAGCGGACACAAAATGCTCGCGCCGTTCGTCGGCATTTTGTACGGCAAGCGCGCGCTCCTCGAAGCGATGCCGCCGTTTATGGGCGGCGGCGATATGATCCGCGAAGTGTATCTCGATCATTCAAGTTGGAACGATCTGCCGTACAAATTTGAAGCCGGCACGCCGGCAATTGCGGAAGGCATCGGCATCGGCGCGGCGGTGGATTATTTGAACGCGCTCGGCATGGAGAATGTGCGCGCGCACGAACGCGACCTGGTCGCGTACGCGCTCGCGAAAATTTCCGAACTCGATCACGTCCGCGTCGTCGGTCCGCTCGACGCGAATTTGCGCGGCGGCGTTGTCGCGTTCCACATTCCCGAAGCGCACCCGCACGACATCGCGACGATCTTTGATCGCGAAGGAATTTGCGTGCGCGCGGGACATCACTGCGCGATGCCGCTCCACGAATTTTACGGTCTGTCCGCGACGACGCGCGCGTCGTTCTACGTCTACAACATTCCCGATGA
>JACRPR010000235.1:3376-9385 GCA_016223105.1 Chloroflexota bacterium
TCTACGTCTACAACATTCCCGATGAAGTGGACAAGTTGGTGGAGACGCTCAAAAAAGTAAAGCAGATTTTTAAAGGATAGTGTTGCGTTTTTGCGGAGGCGAGTATGGCAACCGTGTGGGCAAAAGAAATGGCGTCTTTGATGCGGCGAGTGACTGGGGAAGCGCATCCTGATATTGCCGCGCGCATTGTCCTGCGCGACGCGATTGAATATCGGCTTGAAAAAATCGAAAACGATTTGCGCCGTTTTGAATCCAAGTACGGCATGACTTTTGAAGAATACAAACACCGTTGGGATACTGAAGATCATCCCGACGATTACGCGTTTGAATCGGAGATGGATTTTCTGGAGTGGGAGGCGCAAGTTACGCGTAAAACACATTTGGAAAATATGCGCGTATGGCTTCCATGACACCGAGCGAGTTACTCAATCAATTGGCACTGGTTTGCGCCAATTCCGATTTTGTCGCGTCCTACACGGTGGATGTGGATGACGAAAAGACGCTTGCCGTGCGTGTCTTTTTGACGAATGACACTTGGGTGAATGTCTTTTACAATGTTGATACCGGCAGGTCTTCTTTTGCATGGTTTCGCGACCACCAGCGAATGTACGGCAAAGATAATGCCAAGCAGATTTGGCACAAGCATCCTTTCAATGCAACACATTTGCACGAACCCTGTGAACCGGTAGATTTTGAAACGTTCTTGCGTGAAGTCGAAAATCTTTATCCGCACGCGTACGAGGGAAACTAATGGACGATCTTTATCGCGAACTCATTCTCGATCACTATCAACATCCGCACAATCACGGCGAAATTCCCGGCGCGGATATTTCGTACGAAGATTCCAATCCGCTTTGCGGCGACAAGATTCGCTTCGACATCAAAGTTAAAAACGGCGTCATCGAAGATGTGAAATTCAACGGCAAGGGTTGCGCGATCAGCCAGGCATCCGCTTCGATGTTGACCGATGAGTTGATCGGCAAATCGCTTGAGGAGGTAAAAAAACTCGACAAGCAATTTGTTTTTGATCTGCTCGGCATTCCGCTCGGACCGACGCGCGTCAAGTGCGCGTTGTTGCCGCTCAAAGTCGTCAAAGCCGGTGCGTATGGAATTACGACGTGGCCCGATGAAGAGGATGAGGAATGACGCGGTGACACGGAGACGCGGAGAATGTGTGCGGAAAAATTTAATTCCAATTTCCAAAGCGACAACGTACCGACAGATCGCCGAGTTCTTGGATACGCATAGCATCGTAGATTATTGGGATCAGACCAAGCCGGTTGAGTTTGAAGTAGATATTCAATCTGAGATTACGTACTATCCGCTCGCGAGCAAACTGTCGTCCCAGGTTCAGCGCGTTGCCAAGCGGCAAGGCATCGCGCCGGAAACGTTGCTGAATTTGTGGGTGCAAGAGAAATTGCAAAAGGCGTAACCCAATGGCAAACTTTATCACCGTCGCAAAAGTGAGCGATGTGCAACCGGGCGCGTTGAAAACATTCAAGGTGAATGGTAAACGTATTTTGATCGCGAATGTTGCCGGCACATTTTTTGCAACGCAAGATTTATGCACGCACGATAACGGACCGTTAGGCGATGGCGAATTGATCGGCGAAGATGTCGAGTGCCCGCGCCACGGCGCGCGGTTCAACGTTAAAACTGGCAAAGTAACCGCGTTGCCCGCGATCTTGCCGATCAAAACATTTCCGGTGAAAGTCGAAGGCGACGAAATCCAAATCGCGATAGCATAGATTTTGCTTCATTAAACCAATACCCCGATCAAGTGGATGAGAGTTAATCTCATCCACTTTTTTTTGTTCATAATTTGATTGGCAACCCGACGGTTGCACATTTATTGACACTTTCTTTACCCCGCCGCCGCTTTTCTTGTCCCGCCATTGACGCGTTCCTTGATATATTTGCGTAGAGTAATTTTGGATCGGAGATTTTCGTATGGCTGATATTTTGTTGCTTGGACTGACGCTTGGCTTTTTCGCGATGACAGTTGGTTTCATTTCACTGTGCCAGCGGGTGGAGGGCAAGTAAAGTGAACATCCTCTACATTGTCGTCGGTATCATCTCACTCGGGTTGCTCGGCTATCTCTTCGCGGCGCTGTTGAAACCGGAGTGGTTCTAATGACGACCTTTGGCGTCTTGCAAATCGTGCTCTACTTGGTCGTGCTGATCTTGCTGGTCAAGCCGCTCGGCGCGTTTATGGCGCGCGTGTTTCAGCGCGAACGCACGATTCTCGATCCGATCTTGCGCCCCGTCGAGCGCGTGATCTATCGCTTGTGCGGCGTTACTCCTGATCAGGAAATGGACTGGAAACAATACGCGTTCGCAGTGCTCGCGTTCAATTTCCTGGGACTCGCCGCCGTGTACGTGATCCAACGTGTGCAGGGATTTTTGCCGCTCAACCCAACCGGTTTGGACGCGATCTCGCCGGATAGCGCGTGGAACACAGCGGTGAGTTTCGCGACCAACACGAATTGGCAAAATTACAGCGGCGAAACTACGCTCAGTTATTTTACGCAAATGTGCGCGCTCACGGTCCAGAATTTTCTATCGGCGGCAACGAGCATGGCGATGCTCGCCGCGATCATTCGCGGCTTTGCGCGAAGCGGCGACAACGCGCAAACGCTTGGCAACTTTTGGTTTGACCTGACGCGCGCGACACTGTTTGTTCTGATGCCGTTGTCGATCGTACTCGCGTTCGCGCTTGTATCGCAAGGCGTCGTGCAAACGTTCGACTCGTACATCACCGCGCCTCTCGTTCAGGCGACGCGAGACGCGAATGGCAACCCGGTCACCGAACAAGTGATCGCCGTGGGACCTGCCGCGTCGCAAATCGCGATCAAACAGCTTGGCACAAATGGGGGTGGATTCTTTAATGTGAACTCGGCGCATCCATTTGAAAATCCAACGCCGTTCTCGAATTTTTTAGAGATGCTTGCGATTCTGCTCATCCCGGCGTCGCTGTGTTACACCTTTGGAAAAATGGTCGGCGACACGCGCCAGGGTTGGGCGTTGTTCGCCGCGATGCTGATCATTTTTGTCGCGTTGCTCACGATCGCGGTGTGGGCGGAATCTGTTCCGAATCCGGCGTTGTCGAAATTGGGGATTGATCAAACTGCGAGTGAAAACCAGGATGGCGGAAATATGGAAGGTAAAGAAATCCGGTTCGGCATTGTCAACTCAGCGCTATGGGCAACCGCAACCACCGCCGCGTCGAATGGCTCGGTCAACTCGATGCACGATTCGTATCTGCCGCTCGGCGGAATGGTCGCGCTAATTATGATGCAATTGGGTGAAGTGATCTTTGGCGGCGTGGGATCGGGTTTGTATGGAATGTTTGCGCTGGTGATCGTCGCGGTTTTTATTGCGGGTTTGATGGTCGGACGAACACCAGAATACCTCGGCAAAAAAATCGAAGCGTACGAAATGAAAATGGCATCGCTTGCAATTTTGATTATGCCGTTGATCGTGCTTGGTTTTACCGCCATCGCGCTCTCGCTCGATGTTGGTAGAGCGACGATTTTAAACCCAGGCGCGCACGGTTTCAGCCAAGTGCTTTACGCGTTTTCTTCGATGGGCAACAACAATGGGAGCGCGTTCGCGGGGCTGGGTGTGAATACGCCATTTTACAATGTGCTGGGCGGACTCGCGATGCTGATCTCGCGTTACTGGTTGTCTATTCCGATGCTCGCGCTCGCCGGATCGCTCGCGCGCAAAAAAACGATTCCGCCGAGCGCCGGCACGTTGCCGACGCACACGCCGTTGTTTATCGGTTGGCTCGTCGCGATCGTGATCATCGTCGCCGCGTTGAATTTCATTCCCGCGCTCGCGCTTGGACCGATCGTCGAGCAATTGATGCTCAAGTGAAACGTGATGCGTGAAGATTACATTTTACGTTTCACGCATCACGCCATAAGGAACCCGATGCCTGAAAAAGAACTCAGCCCGCGCAACCCGATTTACCGCCGCGCCATCCTGGATTCGTTCGGCAAACTCAATCCGCGTTTGATGGTCAAGAATCCGGTCATGTTCATCGTCGAGATCGGCAGTGTGCTCACAACGCTTTTGTGGATGCAAGCCCTAGTTGGACCAGGCGAAGCGCCCGCGAGTTTCATCGGCGCGATCGCGATCTGGCTTTGGTTCACCGCGCTATCTGCGAATTTCTCCGAAGCGCTCGCCGAAGGACGCGGCAAAGCGCAAGCCGATGCCCTGCGTCGCGCGCGGCGCGAAACACACGCGAAAAAATTACGCGAGCCGAAACGGAACACCAAAATCGAAATCGTCGCCTCGACCGCGTTGAAACAACATGACACTTTTCTCGTCGAACCGGGTGACATCATCCCCGCCGACGGCGAAGTGATTGAGGGTATCGCGTCGGTGGATGAAAGCGCGGTGACCGGCGAAAGCGCGCCGGTTATTCGCGAAGCCGGCGGCGACCGCAGTGCCGTTACCGGCGGTACGCGTGTGCTTTCCGATTGGCTCATCGCGCGCGTCACCGCGAATCCTGGGGAAGGATTCCTGGATCGTATGATCGCGATGGTCGAAGGCGCGCAACGCCAAAAGACACCGAACGAAATCGCGTTGAACATTTTGCTCGCCGCGTTCACGATTATTTTTCTCGGCGTGTGCATCACATTGTTGCCATTCTCGCTCTACAGCGTGCAATCCGCCGGACAAGGCGCGCCGATTACGATCACGGTGCTCGTCGCGTTGCTCGTGTGTTTGATTCCAACCACGATTGGCGGTCTACTGTCCGCGATTGGGATCGCGGGAATGGATCGTTTGATTCGCCGCAACGTGATCGCGTTGTCGGGACGCGCCGTCGAAGCCGCTGGCGATGTGGACGTGCTTTTGCTCGACAAGACCGGCACGATCACGCTCGGCAATCGTCAAGCCGTCGGGTTTATTCCGGTTGCCAAGATCACGGAACACGATCTTGCACAAGCCGCGCAACTTGCTTCGTTGGCGGACGAGACACCCGAAGGACGCAGTATCGTCGTCCTGGCAAAAGAAAAATATGGACTACGCGGACGCACCGTCGGCGTGAGTGATGCCGCACGCGATAGAATGGAATTTATTCCGTTCACCGCGCAGACGCGGATGAGCGGCGTGAATTTCAATGGCACTGAAATTCGCAAAGGCGCGCCGGACACAATGTTTGCGTACATTCAAAATCACACTGGCGCGGCGTCGCCGGATTTGAAGATCGTGATCGAGGGAATTGCCAAGAATGGTGGAACGCCCTTGGTCGTCGCGCGCAACGGCGACGCGCTCGGCGTGATTCATCTCAAGGATATTGTTAAAGGCGGCATCAAGGAACGTTTCGCGCATCTTCGCAAAATGGGCATCAAGACCGTGATGATCACCGGCGACAATCCGCTCACAGCAACCGCGATTGCGGCGGAAGCCGGCGTGGACGATTTTCTCGCGCAGGCAACGCCGGAGACGAAACTCAAATTGATTCGCGAATATCAAGCCGGCGGACGTTTGATCGCGATGACCGGCGATGGGACGAACGACGCGCCCGCGCTCGCGCAAGCCGATGTCGCGGTCGCGATGAACACCGGCACCCAGCCCGCGCGTGAAGCCGCGAATATGATCGACCTGGACAGCAATCCGACCAAGTTGATTGACATTGTGGAAATCGGGAAACAGTTGCTGATGACGCGCGGCGCGTTGACCACGTTTAGCATCGCGAACGACATTGCAAAATACTTTGCGATCATTCCCGCCGCGTTCGCGACGACGTATCCCGCGTTGCAAGCGTTGAACTTGCTCCAACTCGCGACACCGGAGAGCGCGATCATGTCGGCAGTCATTTTCAACGCGTTGATCATCGTCGCGCTGATTCCGCTCGCGTTGCGCGGTGTGCCGTATCGTCCGGTCGGCGCGGCGCGACTCTTGCGCGACAATTTATTGATTTACGGCGTGGGCGGCATCATTGCGCCGTTCATTGGGATCAAAATCATTGATTTGATTTTGGTTACACTGCATCTG
>JACRPR010000243.1 GCA_016223105.1 Chloroflexota bacterium
CTCGGCGTTTTGCGCGTGCCGAATGTCGCGCACGGCTCGCTCTATATGATCGGGGCGTTCACCGCGTTCACGATCACCGCCGCGTTCGGCAGAAATCCGGCGGGATTTTGGATCGCGCTTGTTGCCGCGCCGCTTGCGGTCGCTCTGCTCGGTTTAGCCATCGAGCGCGGCTTGCTCGCGCATTTGTATCAGCGCGAACATTTGATGTTGATCTTGTTCACGTTCGCCGTAACGCTTATTCTCAACGACGCGGTAAAATTTGTGTGGGGTTCCGAATATCGTTCCGTGACGCCGCCGGAAATGTTAGCGGGTTCGCTCGCGCTCGGCGGTTTTTCCGTGCCGCGCTATAATTTATTTTTGCTCGCGATGGGTCCGGTTGTCGCGATTGGTTTGTGGCTGTTCACGACGCGCACCAAGATCGGAAAAATTTCCCGCGCCGCCGCGGTGGATCGCGAGATGGTCGGCTTGCTCGGCATCAACGTCAGTTGGATTTTTGCGATTGCGTTCGCGGTCGGATGTTTTCTCGCCGGACTCGGCGGCGCGCTCGTCGCCCCGACGTTGAGCGTAACCCTGGGAATGGATCACACGATCATCATCGAAGCATTTTTGATCGTAACGATTGGCGGACTCGGCAATGTGTGGGGCGCGATGGTCGGTTCGTTGTTGTTCGGCGTAACGCAATCGCTTGGCTTGCTCGTGCTTCCGCAATTCGCGGTCGTCTTTCCGTACGCCGCCGTCGTGATCGTTCTGTTACTGCGTCCGACCGGGTTGTTGAAATCGGTTTGGTGAGATTAGAAGTTGGAAGTTGGAATCGAGCGTTTACGCGGTGGCTGGCTTGGACGACAACCCGCTAAAGCGTCGAATCCTGGTCGCGCATCTAACGTCCAACGTCCAACATCCAACACAAGGAAAACATGTTCACAGGATTCATCCCCACGCGTTGGCTCGCGATCACGGTGATCGCGATCGCGACGCTTGTGATCGTGCCGCTCTTTGCGCCGACGTATTACGTTTACATTCTCGCGCTGATTTTTGTGACCGCGCTTCTCGCGATGAGTTTGAATTTTGTCCTGGGATACGGCGGCATCTATCAATTTCATCACGCGGTTTTTTACGGCGTCGGCGCATACACCGCGGCGATCATCATCACGCGATTCAAGCAGGACGCGTGGCTCGCGTTTCTCATCGGTCCATTTGTCGCCGCGCTCACCGGGTTGATCATCGGTTGGTTTTGCGTGCGACTCACGCGCCTCTATTTTGGAATGTTGCAAATTTCGCTCGGCTCGCTGATTTGGATCGTCGTTCTGCGCTGGTACAATTTTACCGGCGGCGACAATGGCATCAGCGACATTCCGATTCCGCCCGCGCTCAAATCGGAAACGAGCGCGTACTATTTCGCGCTCGCGATTGTCGCGATCTGCGTGAGCGTGCTGTACTTGATCGTCAAGTCGCCGTTCGGCGCGACTCTGCAAGCGATTCGCGATAACGCCGCGCGCTGTGAAGCGATTGGAATTGACGTGCGCCGGCATCAACTCATCGCGATTGTGATCGCCGCGTTTTTCGGCGGCGTCGCCGGTGTGTTGTTCGTCGCGCTCGAACGATCCGTATTTCCAGGAATGTTGTTCTGGTCGTTCTCGCTCGAGCTGTTCATTATGTGTTTGCTTGGCGGCTGGTTCACATTCGCCGGTCCGATGATCGGCGCGGCGGCGATCATTTCGCTCAGTCGTTTTGCCGGACGCAACGAATACTGGACGACGCTCCTCGGCGTGATTTTGATTCTGCTGATTTTCTTTTTGCCGGAAGGCGTGATGGGGTTCGTTCAAGCGCGCTTGAATCCGCTCAAGGAGGAACATGTTACGCGTTGAGAATTTGCGTAAATCGTTCGACGATTTCAAAGCGGTGAATGGCGCGAACCTGGATGTGCCGGCGGGATCGCTCGTCGCGGTGATTGGTCCGAACGGCGCGGGCAAAACGACCTTGTTCAAACTGATCACCGGGCAAATCAAACCGAGCGGCGGCAAGATCATTTTCGACGGGCAGGAGATCGGCGGACTCGCGCCGCACATCATCAACCGGCGCGGCATCGCGATGGCGTTTCAAATCGCGAACATTTTTCCGCGCCTCACCGTGTTTGAAAATGTTCAGGTCTCGGTTTTGGCGCACGCGGGCAAAAGCGGCAGTTTGTTTCAACCGGCGCGCAGTATCCTGGTTTCCGAAACGAACGATATTTTGCGCGACACCGGGTTGCTGAATCAAGCGTGGCGCGTTGCCGGCGCGTTGTCGCACGGCGATCAAAAAATTTTGGAAATCGCGATCGCGCTGGGCAGTCAACCGAAATTGTTGATCCTCGATGAGCCGACCGCGGGCATGTCGCCGGAAGAAACGACGACGACGATGGAATTGGTTCAGCAACTCGCGGCAACGCGCGGCATCACGATTTTATTTTGTGAACACGATATGCAAGTCGTCTTTTCGGTCGCGACGAGTATTATGGTGATGCGGCAGGGACAGACGATCATTCAGGATCATCCCGAAGCCGTGCGCGCGAACAAACAGGTTCAAGATGCGTATCTGGGAGGAACCGATGCTTGAGGTTCAGGGCATCCACACATTTTATGGATTGAGTCACATTCTCTTCGACGTTTCGTTGCGCGTCGCGCGTGGCGAAGCGGTGTGCTTGCTCGGTCGCAACGGCGCGGGCAAAACGACGACGTTCAAAAGCATCGTCGGCATCGCGCATCCGCGCCAGGGGACGATTACATTCAACGGACAAAATATCATCGGGCGCGATTCGCACATTCTCGCGCAAAAAGGCATCGCGTATGTGCCGGACGATCGGCGCATCTTTGCCGATCTCACCGTGCGCGAAAATTTGGAAATCGCGGCGAAGGGATCGGGTTGGAATTTTGATCGCGTGTACGAATTGTTTCCGCAACTCAAATCCATGGAATCGCGCCGCGGCGGTTACCTAAGTGGCGGCGAACAAAAAATGCTCGCGATTGGTCGCGCGCTGATGGGCAATCCGGAATTTTTATTGCTCGACGAACCGATGGAAGGTCTCGCGCCGTTGATGGTGAAAACGCTTGAGGAGCGCATCCAAAAATTAAAAGAGACCGGCTTGACGGTGTTGATCGCAGAACAAAATGTCGCGTCCGCTCTCGCGCTGAGCGATCGCGTCTACGTGATTGACGATGGGCATATTCGGTATGAGGGAACGATTGAAGAGTTTAAGCAGAACGAGGAGATTCGGAAAAAGTATTTGCAGGTGTGAAACAAAAAAGATCGGGAGGGCGCTCGCGGCGCTCTGTCACTTGCGTTCACCAAGGTTCTTAACCAAGAATTCAGCAAGCCACCCGATCAGTTGCATCGTAACAGAATCATCGGGTGTCGTCAAATAAAATTTGCCGATTTGTTTTTTATCATGAATTTTTGAAGAAAATGAGCGCGTGTGATCTAATCGTATCAGAAGCAAGACCGCGGTGGTAAAGATGCTCAATCGGGAATAATGATAGTGTCGCACCATCTCTTGCTCGTCCCCTCGCTGGCTTGCCCGGCGAGTTGCACATACTGTTTCGGTCCGCACGTTGGCGAATCGTCAATGAGTGAGCAGATGGTCGCGGCAATCGTGCGTTGGCAAAACGACGCGCTTGGCGACAAGGAGCCGCTGGAAATTACTTTTCACGGCGGCGAACCACTTGTCCCAGGCGCGTCTTTTTATTCGATGGCTCTGCCGATGTTGCGCGATGGATTGTCGCCGCGCAAAGTAAAATTTGCGATGCAGAGCAATCTCTGGTTGCTGACGGATGAATTGTGCGAACTGTTTCGCGAGCACAGCGTCTCCATCGGCACAAGTCTCGACGGGCCCGAAGCGATCAACGACGCGCAACGCGGCAAGGGTTATTTCGCGCGAACGATGGCGGGCATCACGCGCGCTCGCGCGCACGGCTTGAACCCAGGTTGCGTCTGCACGTTCACCGAACAGACCGCGCCGCGCGCGAATGAAATTTTCGATTTCTTTGTGAGTCAAGGTCTCGGCTTGTCGGTTCACGCGGCGATGCCATCGTTGCGCTATCCGCAAAATCGCGAGCGCACGCTCTCCGCGCAAACGCACGGCGATTTGCTGATCGGTTTGCTCGAGCATTATCTGGCGAACGTGGACAAGATTCGCGTGAGCACGCTCGACTCGATGTGTCGCAGTGTGTCGGCGGGACACGGCGGGATTTGCACATTCGGCGATTGTCTCGGCGATTATCTCGCGGTCGGTCCCGATGGCGCGATTTATCCGTGCCAGCGTTTCGCAGGAATGAGCGAGTATCGCATCGGCAATGTTCACGATTGTCCGACGCGCGAGGAAATGGCGCGCGCACCGATTTGGCAAATGTTTCAAGCGCGGCAAGAAAATATCGCGAATGAGTGCGGCGATTGCGCGCACCTCAAGTACTGTCGCGGCGGGTGTCCGTATAATGTGCTTGCCGATGGACGAGACCTTCCACCTAGATTTTGCCCAAATTAGACTACATTTCATCGCGCAAGCCGAGTCTCACAAAAAAGATACTTAGTCCGCGTTGGTTATTAACCAGATTACCATCGCGCAAGATGTAGCAAGATGTAGCAAGATGTAGCAACGCGCATCGTGTTCTGGTTTCAACTTCGGTACGGAACGAACACCTGCTTGTAATGAACATTCGTCCGCGATGAATTGTCGGTTAATTTGGGCAAAATTTGGGTTCCAGGTTTTAGAAACCTGGAAGTTCTGAAAGACCCGCACTGCGAAGCGTACAAGCGCGTCTTTAGTCACATCACCGACCTCGCACTCGCCCAGGTCTTCTCCGAAGAAAATCTCTCCGCTGTCGTGTCCGATGGAGCGAGCAAACACGGCTTGCTCCGCAAGGGCAATCTCCTGCAAATTATGCGCGGCAGTCCGCATCCGCGCGATGTTGCACCACAAGCACGTAAAGCGGTCGCCGCTGTTGCGCTTGCGGTCACCCACTCACCCGAACAAGCCGCGCAATTGCTTGATCGTGCTGGTATCGTCACCGACCTCACGCGCGCGACACAAAGCATCACCGCACTGCAAAACCAACTGCGCCGACAATCCCAGGGTTTGGTCAACGCCTATCTTCACGTCACCTATGCGTGCAATCTTCAGTGCAATCATTGCTACGCTTCGTCCAATCCACATCGCACCGAAACAATGCCGGTCGAAAATGTTGCGCGACTCGTCCGCAATGCCGCGCGCGCGGGATTTGGCAAAGCGGTTATCACGGGCGGCGAACCGATGGCGCATCCACAGCGTGATACGTTGCTCGATGCACTCGCGGCATTGCGTCCAACCATCAAGCCAATGCAAATCGTCCTGCGAACGAATCTCGCGTACTCGTTGACGCCCGCATTCATCGAAAAAATCGCGCAGAGCGTGGATCAAATCGTCGTCAGCATTGATGGCAATCAAGCGAGTCACGATGCGCGGCGCGGGAGTGGTACGTATGCGCGAACAGTCACAAACCTGGAAGGTCTCCGAGACCTTCCAGGTCTATCGCTGACCGCCGTATTGAACGCATCGCAAATCATCGGCGCAGAGGGAAACGCGGTGCGCGCGTTGGGCGAGGAACTGGGAATCGGCGTGCGGTTCAAGCCAGTTTTGCCGATGGGTCGCGCGGCAACGCAATCGCTTGCGCCAGAGTTTTACTCATCGCTCGATGAAGACAGCAGTGAGATTGTCGCGCATCGTTTGCGCGTGGCGTCCACATGCGGCTTGGGGATGAATCTGTACATCGCGCCCGATGGCGAATGTTTTCCGTGCTATGCGCTGATGGGCGCGCGGCACACGCTGGGCAAAGCGCGCGCGGATGGATTGGACGCGGTGCTGGGTGCGGAGCGTTTCCAATCATTCAAGCGCGTCACGGTAGATAGCAATGCCCAATGTCAGAAATGTGTGTTGCGATACCTGTGCGGCGGCTTTTGTCGCGCGTGGGGTCACGACGATGATCCCGACGCGCCACCAAGGGATTGCACCGCACTACATCAACGCGCGCGCGAATTGCTGGTGAGTGCGTTGGAGACATTGAACGTAAGTGTGGAACAATGGCGGGCGGCAGGATTGCCGGTTCCCGACGCGCCGCCAACGATGTTATGAAATTCCAAATGTTCAAATCACAAAAGGAGGTACAATGGGGCTCTTTGGACCACCAGACGTTGAAAAGATGAAAGCTAAGCGCGATGTGAAGGGATTGATCAAAGCGCTGAGGTATGAAAAAGATTGGGAGATAAGAAAATCTGCGGCGGCAGCATTGGGTAAAATTTGCGACGCGAGTGCTGTTGAACCACTCGTTGCCGCGCTCAAAGACAGCAATGAGCATGTTCGCGGGTATGCTACAGAAGCGTTGGGCAAGATTCGTGATGTCCGCGCTGTCGAGCCACTCATCACCACGCTCGCGGATAGTCACTTGGGAGTTCGCACTAATGCCGTATATGTGTTGGGTATGATTGGAGATGCGCGCGCTGTCAAGCCGCTCATCGCCGAACTCAAGGATATACATTTCCGGCATATTCGCATAACTGCCGCGGATGCGCTTGGTAAGATCGGGGATGTGCGTGCTGTTGGACCACTCATTGCCACGCTGAGGGACGGTGACATGGATGTTCGTAAGCATGCCGCAGAGGCACTTGGTAAGATAGGTTGGCAACCAGATAAATCTGAAACAGGCGCGCTATACTGGATTGCACTGGGGAATTGGAATAATTGTGTGATTGTTGGTTCATCAGCGATTGAGCCGCTCATCGTCCTGCTTTATCATGAAAATTGGGATCTCAGAGCGAGTGTTGCCAGAGCGCTTGTATCCATCTACCATAAAGCAGCTCTCAGTGATGAAGAGCGGTTACGGATTCTATCCAAGCGTAACGAAATTATCTCCCCTACCCGGGAGGAACACATTGATTGGGGTAATAAGGACTGTAGTTATTTGCATGATGACAGGTATGCCAAGTGGGGTGGTGTAGACTTTCCCCTATGAATCAGAGACCGGGCATCGTTCTCGCTGGTAGCAGAATTGGCGATGGCAAAAATGATCAAGTTTAGACTTTGGGGGTGTTAGTTTCTTCGCCAATCCAAACACGTTTGCAAAAAAGGAGGAATAATGGGACTCTTTGGACCGCCGAACGTTGAAAAAATGAAAGCCAAACGCGATGTGAAGGGATTGATTAAAGCAATGGGATATGAAAAAGATGCGACGGTAAGAAAGTCTGCTGTTGAAGCATTAGGGGAAATTCGTGACGAAGCTTCGCTGGATCCGCTCATCAATGCCCTCAAGGATAGCAACAAGTATATACGAAAAGCCGCTGCTGAGGCGCTGGGCAAAATTGGTGACGCTCGCGCGGTTGAGCCGCTGATTGTCGCGCTTAAGAATAGCGAAAGACTCGTTCTCCCATATGCCAGTGAAGCACTGAGTAAGATTGGCGCTCTTGCGGTCGAACCGCTGATCGCCGCGCTCAAGGACAGCGACGATGTACTTCGTCAGTACGCTGTGGATGCGTTGGCGAAGATTGGTGATGTGCGTGCTGTCGAATCACTCATTGCCACGCTCAGGGACGATAACATGAAAGTTCGTAAGCATGCCGCAGAGGCGCTTGGCAAGATAGGTGATGTGCGTGCTATTGAGCCTCTCAAGACGGTGCTTAAAGACAAGCATGTCCGCAAGCATGCCCTAGATGCGCTGGGTAAGTTAGGATGGCAACCAGACAAATCTGAGGCAGGCGCGTATTACTGGATTGCTCTGGGGAATTGGAATAATTGCGTAATTATCGGCGCATCAGCGATCGAGCCACTTATTACCACACTTGATGATCCCAATTGGGATATCCGCGCAAGCGCTGCCAGAGCACTCGTATCCATCTACCGTAAAGCCGCGCTAAGTGAGGAAGATCGGTTGCGGATTCTATCCAAGCGTGACGAAATTATCTCTCCCCGGAAGGAACACGATGATTCGGGTGATAATGATTGTGGTAACTTTCCCACTCATACCGACAGGTATGTAGTGAGGGATGGTCTAGATTTTCCACTATGAATCAGAGAGTTGTCATCGTTCTCACTGGTGGACCTGGCGGCGGCAAAACAACATTGCTTGAAGAACTCGCGCGCGATTCTGCGTGGGCAAATCGTTTTGTTGCATTACCAGAAGTTATCTTTGCCACGCACTTTCTCAATATCACGCCGCGTGAAAAATTGTTCCAGCGCGTGATGGTGAATTTGGAAAACGGAATGGAGGATGCAGTGGCGCGCGCGCTCGGCGCATCAGACCCGCGCGCCATCCTCTGTCATCGCGGCACGCTTGACCCGCTCGCGTATTGGCTAGATCGCGGCTGGGCAGAAGAAGAATTTTTCGCGTTCACCGAAACGCGACGCGAGGAACACTATCGGCGTTACACCGCAGTCATTCATCTCGTCACTGCGGCTGATGGTGCGCCGCAAGCATACAAGCGTTTTCCTGAAGCGCATCGCCCAGAAAAACCTGAGGACGCGATTCGGCTCGACCGTTTGTTGGAACAAGTATGGCGCGGTCATCCCAGGTATTTTCGGATTGATAATGTTGGAAAGGATTGGGCGGCGAAATCAAAAGAGGCGCGGAAAATTTTGAAGGATTGGATTGAGTAATCAAAACGCGATAGATTGCATGCTCATTCTGGACATAAAGCCGTACCAGCCAATTTTCGATGCGCCGCCAGTGACGCCGGAAAAAGATAATGGGACGCGGATGAACGCGGATAAACGCGGATAAAAAATTATTCGCGGAGATTCGCGTGATTCGCGGATAAAATTGAAACTCCAGGGCTTCTCAAAAGTCGCTTGACAAGCTATGAAAAAGACCTTCTTCCGAGTATGATGGGAGTTGCAGAACAACCATCGCATCGGAGGAAGGTCAAATGGAGTGTACCA
>JACRPR010000084.1 GCA_016223105.1 Chloroflexota bacterium
GCAAAAATGACTGTTTGAATGAGAAAATGCGACGCGCAAGAGTGGGCAACATAGAGTATCGTGTAGCAGAATGCTCACGCACTCAGCCAACAAATTGACGCATTTGAAGAACTGTTCAAGTTATTTTCGGTCAAACCCTTACCATTCACATCTTGCTTGGGGCGTTCAAATGAAACAACGAAATCAACTTGCGAAATCCCAAAGCACACCACAGCTTTCCACCGACGCTGAAACATTGTGCGTGGTTCTCGCGCGCATCATTGAGCGTATCGCTCGAACTCACAACACGCCGAACAAACAAGGCAAATAACCTATGGGAATAATGTTGAGTATGGTAAATGTGTTGATTGCAAACACGACAATCCACAGTGTGCAAGATGGGACACGCTCGCCAAAGACACAATCATACCGCACCCCGATGACGCGCCCGGCGTTCTGCTCGCGTTTGAGACCTATCGCACCAAGAATATTTCATTCGATGGATTAGCAGACGCGCTAAACGCGGCAGGTTATCGTAGCCGCACACCCCACGGACGCGTCCTGTGGAATAAACACAGCGTCGCCGAAATGCTTCGCAACATTACATACACCGGCGTCATCCGATACAAAGGCAATGAAATCCCAGGACAATTTCCCGCGATCATCTCGCGCGATCTATTCGACCAGGTGCAAGCGATCAAGGCAACGAAACGTTTCCATTCAATGTCATTCAGTAAAAAGTATCGCGTCTATATTTTTGGCGGCATAATCAAATGTTCTGGGTGTAGCCGGGTTATGCGCGCGCAGGCAATGGGCAGAAACAACCGCAAATACAAGTGTTACCATTGCACGTCCCATGAATTGAATCAGGTCGTTTGCGCCAAACCGAGTGCGTGGATTCGCGAACATACGCTTGCTGATCAATTCGCGCAAATCTTGAGCCAGTTGATTCTGCCGATTGATTGGCGGACGCGCGTCTGTGAAATGATAAACGCCAATGCCAAACGCCAAACCAATGTCGAAACAGAACGCGCCACACTAAATGATCGGCTTGCGCGCCTCAAAAAACAATTTGAATGGGGAGACATCTCCGAAACCGAATACATCCGCAAACGCGATGAAATCAAAAGTGCGCTCGACGCGCTCCAACCCACCGAGGTCACGCAAGTCATCAACGCCGCCGAGTATCTCCAAAATATGGCGCGAGTGTGGCAAGCCGCGACCGATGAAGAACGGCGCGATATGGTGCGCACAATTCTCGACGCAGTTGTATGCGACCCGGAAACCAGGCAACTGATCGAGCTCGAACCCAAGTCGGCGTTTCGCCCAATCTTTCGACAAATTCACGGATTGATTGAACACGCTGGCGAATTTGAAATTCCAAGTTGATAGGGGTATAATGCGCCGGTAGTTAATGTGTTCATGGCAATTTGGCGAAGCCCTGTTTCGCCCACTTACGAACTATCGCGCAAGTACTTATCGTGCTCGCGCGATTTGTTTTTCGCCTTTTACAAAAGCCCGCGATTGGAGTATATTGTTTGCGTGTCACGCGTGATCCTGCGCGCACAATTCAGAATCGGAGCAATGGATGACCGCGCAATTTCAGGTCACAAATCTCAATAAAAATTTTTCGTCCCCGCGCGGCGATGTGATCGCGCTGGAAGGCGTATCGTTTGTCGTTTCCCAGGATGAATTTGTTTGCATTGTCGGTCCGAGCGGCTGTGGCAAATCAACTTTACTGCGCCTGATCGCCGGACTGACGGAACCGACCGGCGGAATCGTAAATTTTTCCGGCTGGTTATCTACGCCACGGCGCGCGATGGTGTTTCAAGATACGGGGCTGTTTGCGTGGCTGAACATTTTGGAAAACGTCGCGTTTGGATTGGAGACGCAAGGCATCGCGCAAAACGAACGGCATCAGCGCGCGAGCGAGTTGATCGCGCGAATGGGCTTGAGCGATTTCGCGCGCCATTATCCGTACGAACTTTCCGGGGGAATGCGCCAGCGCGTTGCAATCGCGCGCGCACTCGTTACCGAGCCCGATATTTTGTTGATGGACGAACCTTTTCGCACGCTCGACGCGCAAACGCGCCTCGTCCTGCAAGATGAATTGTTGCGTTTGTGGCGCGAGCGTCCGATGATGGTACTCTTTGTTACGCACGACATCGAGGAAGCGATTCTGTTGGGCAACCGCGTCCTCGTGTTGAGCAATCGCCCAGGTCACATTCTCGCGGAAATCGTCGTGCCGCTCGAACAACCGCGCAATTTAACCGGGCGCAGTCATCCCGAAATCGAAGCGTTGCGCTGGCAAATTTGGAAAATGATCGAACCGACCGTGCAAGCCAATCTCAAACGCGCGCCGATGCAATGAATCTCAAAAACACATCCTGGCTCGCGCCAACATTTTTTTGGATTGGCATCTTGCTAATTTGGGAATGGAGCGCACACAACGGCGGGATCGCGCGATTATTTTTTCCCGCACCATCTGTGATCGTCGCCGCGTTCGCGCGGCAGACCGCGAACGGCGAGTTGGTGATCGCGCTCGGCTACACGCTCGCGCGCTTGGGGCTGGGATTATTGCTTGGCGCGATCCCAGGTTTACTCCTCGGCTTGGTGATGGGCTGGTCGCGCGCAGTGCGCGTCGTCGCCGAGCCGGTCGTCGCCGCGTTTCATCCTCTGCCCAAGCTCGCGCTCCTGCCGCTCGTGCTCGTAATCTTTGGCATCGGCGAGCAATCGAAAATCGTAATGATCGCGCTCGCCGCGTTTTTCCCGATGCTCATCAACAGTATGAGCGGCGTGCGACAGATCGATGCGTTGACCTGGGAAGTGGCGCGGCACTATAACGCACGCGGTTGGATTTTATTGCGCCGCGTGATTTTGCCGGGCAGTTTGCCGATGATTCTCGCGGGCGTGAAACTCGCAGTGAATGTCGCGCTGTTGATTACGGTTACGGTCGAAATGGTTACGGCACGGCAAGGTTTAGGCGCGACGATTTGGTTAGCGTGGCAAACGCTCCGAACCGAAAATTTGTACGCCGCGCTCATCGTCATCGCGTCGCTCGGTCTCATCACAAATTGGATTCTCGAACGGCTCACTGCGCGTTGGATTCCCTGGCAATCCGATCACATGACAACCTAACCCAATTTTCAAAATCGCTCGACGCAACGCGCGTCGAAAAAAATAAATCATCGCGAAAGGAAAAAGAATGAACGACAAAAATAATTCAATTCGGCAAGCATCCATTTTGCTTTTCGGTTTGCTGGCTCTGCTCGCGGCATGCGCGCCCGCGACACCCATCGCGAAACCGACGGACGCGCCTGCGCGATTAAAAGTGAACGTGCAACCCTATATGGGTTACGCGCCGTTGTTGATCGCGAAAGAAGAGGGACACTTCCACAATTACAACATCGAAGCCGAGTTTGTCGAAGCCGCGTCCGCGGACGCGTTGCCGCTCGTGATGCAAGGACAACTCGATATGAGCGTCGCGGTGATCAGCGCGGGCTTGTTCAACGCGATTGAACGCGGCGGCGCGGGGCGCGTTGTGTTGAGCTTGTCGCAATGGAATGCGGGCGATTGCACTTCGACCGGCATCGTCGGACGCAAAGCACAGATCGCGCCATTGCGAAATGTTTCGACGTGGAAAGGTCTCACCATGTCCACGAACGAAACCGGCTTTCAAGGGATGCAAGGATTTTTCGTCCATCAATTGCTCGCGAAAAATAATTTGACGCTCGCCAATCTGCAAAACAGCAAACTCTCCGCCCCCGCCGCGCTCGACGCGTTGCAATCCGGCGCGGCACCGTTAGCGATGTTGACCGAACCCTGGATCACCCAAGCGCTCAGTTTAGGGTACGGTGAAATTTTGTACGGTGGACAGGATGCGCTACCGGGCGCGCAGTTGAGCGTCGTCGTGTTTAGCGACCGCTTGCTCAAATCGCCCGACCTGGGTTTGCGCGTCGCGCAAGCGTACCTTGACGCGGTGCGCCAATATCAACACGGCGCGAGCGCGCGCAATGTCGAAATCCTTGCCAAGTACACCGGGCTGGAAAAAGATTTGCTCAAAAAAATTTGCTGGACCACGATTCCGGCGGACGGCAAACTCAACCTCGACAACGTGATGGCGTTTCAGCAATGGGCGCACGCGCAAGGACAACTCGATAAAATCGTCAACCCGGAAAAATTCTGGGACGGTCGTTTTGTTGACCTGGTAAACAAGGCGCGCCCGAAATAATTGCGCGCGCCACCCACCCGTCATTCTGAGCAAAGCGAACGCAAAGCGTCTCTTTCGTTGTGCGCGCGACCCTTCGCTTTGCTCAGGGTGACATCAGCACACTCGATTGTATGTCAGTCCCATTCCCAGATTTAACCGCACCCGATCCCGATCAAGATATTCCATCGCGCTTGAGATACGTCGCGCGATTGTTACCCGATCAGATCGCGACGGTGGATGAATCCGGCGCGACGAATTACGCGACGTTGGATGCGCGTTCCGATCAACTCGCCGCGCGCTTGATCACGCGTTTTGGATCCGCGCCGGAACCGGTTGCGCTCTTACTGCCGCGCACCGTGCTCGCGGCGATTGGAATTTTCGGCGTCCTCAAAGCCGGCAAGTTTTACGTGCCGCTCGATCCGATTCTCGAACTCCCCGCGCAACGCGCGATTTTTCAAACGAGCGCCGCGTGCATTATTCTGACGTGTACCGACCTCGTGCCGCTTGCCGAATCGTTCGCGTCTGCCGAAACGCAAATCATCGCACTCGACACGCTTGATCGCGATCACGATTCCATCGCGCCAGCGCGCGTACTCACCTATCGCAATTACGCGTCCATTTCCTTTACATCGGGATCAACCGGCGAGCCGAAAGGAATTATTTGGCATCACGGCGGCTGGCTCAATCGCGCGCGCTTGCACTTTGTGTACGATCACATCGCGCCCGGCGATCGCGTCGCGCAATTTTTTTCTGCCGCGTTCGTGCCGTATTCCAGCGCGACATTTGGCACGCTCTTGAACGGCGGCACGCTCTATTATCATTCCGCGCGCGCGCGCGCGCTCCCCGAATTATTCGATTGGCTTGACGCGCAAGCCATCACCATATTTTTTCCGCCGGTCAATTTATTGCACGATCTTCTCGCGCTCGATCAACCGCTCAAAAAAATTCCACGCGTGCGCGCGATCTTGCTCGGCGGACAAACGATTCTCGCGCGCGAACTCGTACGCTTGAAAGAACTCGTCGCGCCGGAGTGTGTGCTTTCGCATCGGCTCTCGATGAGCGAACTGTCCTGGGTGACGCGCTATGTCATTCGCGCGGATGACATCAAACCGACGACTGAGCTCGTCCCGGTCGGTTACGCGTGCGATGGCAACGCGATCGCAATTCTTGATGAACACGGCGACCCGATTCCGCCTGGACAACTTGGGCAGATCGTCGTGCAGAGTCGTTATCTCAGTCCGGGTTATTGGAACAATTCCGAATTGACCGCGACAAAATTTTTGCCCGATCCGACCGGTGGGGATCGGCGCATCTTGCTCACCGGCGATGTCGGCGTTTTGCGCGCGGACGGTTGTCTCGAATATCACGGTCGCCGGGATTATATGGTAAAAATTCGCGGCTATCGCGTCGAGCCGGAAGCGATTGAAAGCGCGTTGCTCGCGCATGCGGAAATTCAAGAGTGCGTGGTAACGCCGAGCCAGGGACGCGATGGCGCGACACGTTTGCTCGCGTATCTCGCGCCGCGCGCACTGCCCGCGCCTTCAACGAGCGCGCTCCGCGATTGGTTGGCGCAAACGTTGCCCGCGTATATGATTCCCGCGCGATTTGTTGTGTTGCCGCGTTTGCCGCGCAACTCGAACGATAAAATCGATCGCCGCGCCCTGCCACCGCCGGGACGCGCGCGCCCGGAACTCGATGTGCCATTCGTCGCGCCGCGCACCGACTTGGAAACGCGTCTCGCGCAAATCTGGAGTGAACTGCTCGATCTTGATGAAGTCGGCGTCCACGATAATTTTTTCGCGTTGGGCGGTGATTCGCTTTTGGCGATGAACCTGGTTTTGCAAATCGAAAATGTACTTGGGCGTCAAGTGCCGAGCGATTATTTTCGCAATCCGACCATCGCCGGGCTAATGTCCGCTCCAACCGCGTCGAACGAGATCAGTTTGCCCATCGCGTCGCGCGCAAACCATTTTTACGCGAGCCCCAATCCCTGGCAACAGCGTCTCGCGCGATTGTGTGCGCGCCAAGTTTCGCTCGGCACGATTTTGCGCTGGGCGATTCGCGAAGTGTCTCTGCGGCTCGATTTTTTTCTAGCCGTGCGTTGGCTGACCTGGTGGTTTGCCCAACCGATCTGTTCGAACACATTGTATCGAAGCGAACGCGAAAAATTCAAGCGCATGGCCACGTCGCTCGGCAGTCCCGACGCGGCGTCGGAAAACGCGTTTCGCATTCGGATGTTGAGCAACGCGATTTGGATGAACGCGGGACAATGGCAAGATTATCTGCTCAAGCCTGGCGGATTTTTGAACGTGATGCGAAATTCGCGCCATCGTTTTTGGCGCAGTTTCGTGCGCGCGGTGGAGCAGTCGAATGAGCGCGAGCGTGAGCGCATCATTATTTTTGGCGGCATGGAACATTTGCAAAATGTGCGCGCACAAGGACGCGGCGTGATCCTGGTTTCGTATCACAGTCCCGCCGGCTCAATCGCGACATCTATTCTCGCGCAATACACCGACATTGGTTCGATCCTCACGATCAGTCCCGCCGCCGCAAATTGGTTGATCGAGTCGGAAGACTCGGCACACATTCAAACGCCGAACGCGCAACAAATCGCGATGGCGACAACGATTGCCGTGCACGGGCAACGCATTTTGCAAACGGGCGGCATCGTCCAGGTTTATAATGACATTGGTGGTCACGAACCCGGCACACTCGCGTTTCCCATCGGCGAACACATGTACGATTTCAAAACCGGCTTTGCTGAACTCGCGCTCGCGACGAATGCGGTCGTGATCCCGGTGTACGCCGCGCACGAAATCACCGGACGAATTCGAATGGAATTTTTGCCGCCGTTACAAACGCGCGCGAATGTGGATCACAAACACCAGGTTCGGCATCTCATCGCGCAGTACGCGCAATTTCTCGAACACACCTGGCGCACCGTGCCCGAATCGATCAGTTGGTACATTTTGCAACATCATTTTGAACGACCAGAAATTCGCGTCAACGAATCTTAAACGAATAAACGAATCGGGGCATCGGCGCGCGTCATTCATTGATGCGATTGATATTAAAATTTACGCGCATCCATTCTTGGATGCTTGGGCGATTCGTGCTATTATAAAGACGCAATGATCAACATTCTAAAACTCAATCTCGCCCCAGCCACCCCGCCCGGTTCCGCGCAAACGCTTTGGCGCTGTTACGGTTACTTGCGCCCGTACTGGATCCTCACGCTTGGCGCGTACCTCGCCACGTTTGGCACGACCGCGATCAACGTCCTCACGCCGCAATTCATCCGGCTCACGATCGATCGCGGCATCCGCGAACAAGCCACACACTTGCTCGCCGCGATGGTGATCGGCTTGCTCGTGCTCACACTCTTGCGCGGCGTGTTTACGTTTTTGCAAGGACGCTGGAGCGAAACGATGGCGCAAAGCGTCGCGTACGATTTGCGCCACGCGCTCCAACGCCAGGTTACGACCTTGTCTTTCGCGTTTCGCGATCAAACCGAAACCGGCGAATTGCTTTCGCGCGCGATGCAAGATGTCGAGCGGATTCGCATGGTCACCGGGCGCGCGACCATTCGCATCGTCAATAGCGCGATTTTATTTCTCGCGACGGCGGTCGCGCTCGTGTGGATGAACCCATCGCTCGCGCTGTTCGTCATTCTCACCCTGCCGTTGTTGATTTGGCGCGCGATTGATTTCGGCACGCGCGCGCGTCCAATCGCGCAAGCGATTCAAAAACAACTCGCGATCCTCACGACGCGCCTCGAACAAAATTTGCGCGGTGCGCGCGTCGTCAAATCGTTCGCGCAAGAAGATGCGGAGATCGAACGCTTTACGCGCGAGAATGAACAATGGTACGGTTATACCGCGCAGAACGCGCGCCTCGAAGCGATCAACGCGCCGCTGATGCACTTGATCGCGAATCTCGGCACGGTCGTGATTGTGTGGTACGGCGGCTGGCTCGTGATCAATCAGCAACTCACGCTCGGCGAATTGGTCGCGTTCACAACGTATCTCGCGCAACTTGTGCAACCGATTCGTTTGCTCGGCAATACGATTCCCATGCTCGCGACCGGCTCCGCCGCGGGCGAACGCATCTTTGAAATTCTCGACCAAGCGCCGCAAGTGCGCGACGCGCCGGACGCGCGCGATTTGCCACCCTTGCGCGGCGCGGTCTGTTTTGAAAATGTTTCGTTTTCGTACAGCCAACGCAACGCGGTGCTGAAAGATATTTCGTTCGAAACAAAACCAGGACAGGTGATCGCGTTGCTTGGCACGACCGGCTCCGGCAAATCCACGCTCATCAATTTGATTCCGCGCTTTTACGATCCAACCGCCGGACGCGTGCTGATTGACGAACGCGATATTCGCGACGTAACGCTCAACTCACTGCGAAGCCAGATCGGAATTGTTTTACAAGAGACAACCTTGTTCGCGCGCACGATTCGCGAAAATATCGCGTTCGGTTGTCCCGACGCGACGCAAGCGCAAATCGAAGCGGTCGCGCAAATGGCGCACGCGCACGCGTTCATCGCGCAAATGCCGAACGGGTACGCCACCGATGTTGGCGAGCGCGGCGTTACCCTTTCGGGCGGACAAAAACAACGACTCGCGATCGCGCGCGCGTTGCTGATCAATCCGCGCATTTTGATTCTCGACGACGCGACGTCGAGCGTGGACACCGGCACTGAAAAATTGATCCAGCGCGCGCTCGACGCGTTGATGCGCGGGCGCACGACCTTTGTGATCGCGCATCGGCTCAGCACACTGCAGAACGCGGATCAAATTCTCGTGCTCGACCAGGGCAAGATCGTCGCGCGCGGCGCGCACGCGGAATTGATAACGCGTTCGCGTTTGTACGCGGAAATTTATCGGCGGCAAGTGGTGCCGCAAGCATAACAGAACTTTTGGCGTCGAGCGTTTACGCGGTTGTTCGCCCGGACAAACAAACCCGCTAAAGCGTCGAATCCAGGTTTGTGAAAGGCAAATGATCGGATGAGTTTCTCCATCGGCGGCGCGGGCGCGCGCATCGGACCCGGCCAAGCATTGCGCCAATTCGGGACGCACAACGAAGCAGGACGTTTGTTTGATCGTCGCGTCGTCGCGCGCTTGCTCGTGTTCGCGAACCCGTACTGGCGACAAATGCTCATCGCGTTTTGCGCGATGCTCGTCGTGACCGGCTTGACCTTGATCGCGCCGTACCTGATCAAGATCGCGATTGATCAATTCATCGCGAACGGCGATCTGGACGGATTGACACGCGTTGCGTTGATGCTCGCGGGTGCGTTCATCCTCACGTATATCGCAACCGCGATTCAACAATATCTACTCGCGCGCGTCGGACAACGGATGCTCGCGAACATTCGCGCGGCAATGTTTCGTCATCTTCAGGCGCTCTCGCTCGATTATCACGACACGCGCATCGTCGGCGTAACCGTCTCGCGCGTGATCAACGATGTCGCGGTGATCAACGAATTATTGTCCGAAGGTTGGATCACGCTCATCGGCGATTTTCTGATCCTCGGCGGCATCGTCGTCGTGATGCTGTCGCTCAGTCCACACCTCGCGCTATTGGCGTTCACGATCATCCCGTTGATGGCGCTTGCGACCGCGCTTTTTTCACTACGCGCGAAATCCGCGTTCCGCGAAACGCGTTCGCGCGTCGCCGCGGTCGTCGGCGATCTCGCGGAAGATATTTCGGCAGTGCGCGTGATTCAAGCATTCGCGCAAGAAGAAAAATCACAAGCGCGGTTCAAAGCATTGAACGTCGCAAATCGCGACGCGCACATTCGCGCCATGTCGCTCTCGTTTATTTTTTTGCCGACGATTGAATTTCTTGGCATGTCCGCGACGTGCATCGTTTTATTTTTCGGCGGACTCGCGGTGATGCAAAACCAGGTTACGCTCGGCGTGCTCGTCGCGTTTCTTTCGTACGTTACACGCTTTTTCCAGCCCATCCAGGAATTGAGCCGGCTGTACAACACGATGCAAGCCGCAATGGCGGGCGGCGAACGCGTGATCGAATTGCTCGACACGCAACCATCAGTGCAAGAGTGTGCGGGTGCGCGCGCAATGCCGCCGATTGTCGGCGACATTGTTTTCGAAAATGTTTCGTTTCGGTATCGCGCGAACACGCCGGAAATTTTGCATCAGATCAATTTGACGATTCGCGCCGGGCAAACCGTCGCGCTCGTCGGTCCGACCGGCGCGGGCAAAACTTCGATTGCGAACCTGGTCGCGCGAATGTACGATGTGAACGCGGGCACAGTGCGAATTGATGGCGTGGATGTGCGCGACGTAACGCAACAATCACTGCGCCGCCAAACCGGCATCGTGCCGCAAGACCCGTTTCTGTTCACCGGCACCATCGCCGACAACATTCGTTTCGGTCGCGCGAACGCGACGGACGAAGAGATGAGCGCCGCCGCGCAACTTGCGAACGCGCACGCGTTTATCGCCGCGTTGCCGGACGGTTATCAAACAAAAATTCTCGAAGGCGGCGCGAATTTGTCGGTCGGACAACGCCAACTCATTTGCATCGCGCGCGCAGTACTGGCGAATCCGCGCATTTTGATTTTGGACGAAGCGACCGCGAACGTGGACACCGTAACGGAAGCGTTGATCCAAGCCGCGCTCGAAAAATTATTGCGCGGGCGCACCGCGCTCGTGATCGCGCATCGGCTCAGCACGATTCGCAACGCGGACGTGATTTGCGTGATCCAAGACGGCGCGATGGTCGAACAAGGCAATCACGCGGCATTGCTCGCGCGCGGCGGCGTGTATCGCGCGTTGTACGAAAAACAATTCGCGGCGTGAACAGTCGTCAGTCAACAGTCAACAGTGGACAGTGAACAGAAAATGCAAAACGTATTTGAAATCAGAGTAAGAGTCGAGTATAATACCGGCACTGGCGACTGACGACTGACGACTGACGACTGTTGACTGTTCACTATTCACTGTTCACTGATTATTCAAATGACTCTCACACATCTCGACGAACACGGGCGCGCGCAAATGGTGGACGTGAGCGCGAAAACGGACACCGAACGCGTCGCGATTGCAAAAGCAGAAATCACTCTGCGCGCGGAAACGCTCGCATTGATTCGCGCGGGCAAAATCGAAAAAGGCGAAGTGTTCGCGGTCGCGCGCGTCGCCGGAATTTTAGCCGCCAAGCGCACGCACGAATTGATCCCGATGTGCCACCCGCTTCTCATCACCGAGATCGCGATTGATTTTGAAATTTTATCCGAAGGCGCTCCCGTGCGCATCGGCATCATCGGCACCGCGAAAAACGTCGGCAAAACCGGCGTCGAGATGGAAGCGCTCGTCGCGGTAACGACCGCCGCGCTGACGATTTACGATATGGCTAAAGCGGTTGACCGCGCGATGCGAATTGAAAATGTGCGCCTCGTTTTGAAACGCGGAGGAAAATCCGGCGAAATCCGGCTCGAATAAACGCGATGCGTCGAATCGAGTTTTTATTTTTCATCGTTTTTTTCTTCCTCTTGGTCGCCGTGTTCGCGCTGAACATTATCGCGCCCGGCACCATCACCAGCCCCGCGCATTTGGCGATTGACTTCGCCTCGCCGCCGGATGCGCCGCAAACCTGGGCGGTCGCCGATTGGGTTCCGACAAAATATCGCGCGCTCTTTCGCTGGATCGTGCAAGGAACGTTCGCGTTATTCTTCACGCCGAACGATGCAAACGGATTTTATTGGGCGTTCGTTTTCTGGAGTTTTGTTTTTTTCTATGCCGATCTCATCGCCTTGTATTTTTTCTTGCGCCTGCTCAACTTTGCCGAAAAATTTTCGTTTGCCGGCTGTTTGCTCTTTTTGATCTCACCGCCGGTTCTGCTCGCCTATAAATATCCGGTGTATACGCGCGAAGAGCCGCTCGCGTATTTGTTGATCTTGCTCGGCTTGATCGCGATCATTCAAGCGAAACCGGTTTGGATCGCCATTCTGGGATTTTTCGCCGGACTGACGCGCGAGACAACGCTGATTCTTCCACTCACGTATTGGTTGACCGCGCACGACGCGTGGCGCAAAAAAATTCTCGTGATGATTCCGCCCATCATTGCAGTCGTCGGTGTCCGCGTTTTGCTCGGCTATCAAACGTATGATCCGTTTGAAGGTTCGCGCTATAATTTTGAAACGCCGCTTCAATCCATCGCGTTCCTGTTTATGATTTTTGGATTTCTGTGGTTCGCATTTGCACTTCGATTATGCAAACGTTGGCGCGATTCAAACGCTGACCCGGCTTGGCGAATGTTGATCGCGACCGCGCCGATTGTAACTTTGCTCGCGCTCGGCACACACATCGCATTTGCGCGCGCGCGGGAGATTCGCATTTCGTACATTTTGTTTCCCTGGGTCATTCCGCTCGCGCTCGATTGGTTTCGTGCAAATCAAGATCGCTTGCGCGCGCAGATTCGCAATCCGATTTATCGCGCAAGTGTGTGCGCGATTTTTGCAACACTATCCATCGCGATTTTCGCGTTTCATTTGACGCAACCGGAATTGATGCGGCTCCATCTCGCGGATTTCAAAAATGGCTTTTGGTTGTTTCTATTGAGCGTGCATTTGACCGCGAGTGTCGCGTTGTTCGCGCCATTGCCAAAGAGTTCGTAATGCAAATCATCTGCGTTACCTGCGGCGCGCGTTATCCGCTCGACACGCGCGCGTGGGTGTGCGAAAACTGTCGTGGCTTGCTCGAGATTGCCGGCGCGCCGCGTTTTGATCCGGCACTGATCGACGCGAACGAAAAATCACTCTGGCGTTATCGCGCGATGCTTCCGATGCCCGATGGCGCGATCTCGGTTTCGATGGGCGAAGGATTTACGCCACTCGTTGAAACGCGATTCGATGGCGCGACCTTTTTTGCGAAACTCGATTTTTTGATGCCGAGCGGATCGTTCAAAGATCGCGGCACGACCGTGTTGGTGAGCGCGCTCAAATCGTTCGGCGTCGCGCGTGTAGTCGAAGATTCGTCCGGCAACGCGGCGGCAAGTCTCGCGGCATACACCGCGCGCGCGAACATCGCCGCCGATATTTTCGCGCCCGCGCACGCGTCGCCTGCAAAACTCGCGCAAATCGCGATTTACGGCGCGCACGTAAATAAGATAGACGGAGTACGCGAAAATTCCGCGCGTGCCGCGCAACTCGCCGCGGCGCGCGGCGATGCGTACTATGCCTCGCACTATTACAATCCGTTCGCGCTCGCGGGAATGAAAACGAACGCGTGGGAAATGTGGGAGCAACTCGGTCGCCGCGCGCCAAACGCAGTGATCGCGCCGGTCGGACACGGCACCAACTTGCTCGGCATCGCGCGCGGGTTTCAAGATTTGCGCGATGCGGGGCTGATCGAAAATTTGCCGCGTGTGTTCGCGGCGCAAGCGGAAAATGTCGCGCCGCTCGCGCGCGCATTCGCGCGCGGATTCGATCACGTTCCGGCGACCGACCCGGCATTGACGATCGCGGAAGGCATCGCGATCAGCCGTCCCGCGCACGGCAACGAAATTTTGCGCGCGCTGATCGCATCGCGCGGCGGCGCAATCGCGGTGAGTGAAGACGCGATCGCGCAAGCGCGCAACGACCTGGCGCGCGCGGGGTTGTACATAGAGCCGACGAGCGCGACCGCCGTTGCCGCGTGGCGCATCGCGCGCGAGCAATTCACGGCTGATGATGTTGTCGTGATCACATTGACCGGAAGCGGATTGAAAGCGACGCAAAGTTAGGAGAGGCAGAAATGACTAAAACCTTAACCGCTGTTTTCGACGGACAAACATTCAAATTAGAATCGCCGCTCGATTTGGAACGCAACGCGAGATATGTGATCACCGTGCAAGGTCCTGTGACGAATCCAAAAGAAGGCAATGTCTGGGATGTGCTTGAAGCATTAAGCGGCACGGTGAACGCGCCGGCAGATTGGGCGCACGAACACGATCATTATCTTTACGGAACTCCGAAACGCGTTGAAGAGACCAAGCAATAAATTATTTCGAGATCAGATTAATTCCCCTTCGATCTTTTCTCGCCCAACACTTTACGCCCGAAAAATTTTGCATCGCAAATCGGGCGCGTGTTTTACCGGTTGCGCGACGCGCCACGCGCGTGTCGCCAGAAAGGATATGGCGATGAAAAAGAAAATCGCCCTGCTCAGTTTCTGCGTCGTCGGTCTGCTGGTGGTTTTGACACTGCTGGCATTTTCCGCGAACGCGCCGTATAACGCCGCCACATCGTCCACCACCAACCTGGATCGTCCCGCGCAAGTGAACTCGAGCGCGCCGATGAGCGAGCTCACGCTCCAGACGAACGTTTCCGATGAAGCGGATTTCGCCAGCGTGAAATCGTCAAGTTCAGGTCATCATTGCGAAGGCGAAGCCACCAGTAGCGCGGGCTACTAGGCATCACCTCAGTCAGTCGGCGCGACCTGGTGTCGCGCCGACTCCCAAAAACTATGAGTCATCCATTTTTTATCGTAGATGTTTTTACCGAAACCAAATATGCCGGGAATCAACTCGCGGTCGTGCTGAACGATGGCACACTCTCCACGACGATGATGCAAACGATCGCGCGCGAAATGCACTTTTCAGAAACGAGTTTTGTTTCGCTCGCGCCCAATTCGGACGCGAGTTATCCGGTTCGGATTTTCACGCCCGCGATGGAAGTGCCCTTTGCCGGTCATCCAACCCTGGGCGCGGCGTTCATCATTCAACGCAAGATATTTTGTGGATGCGCCAAATCGAGCCGATGTTTGGCGCGCGCTTGGACGCGCGTCCGATTGCCGCGACGTTGAGGATCAATCTCGACGAGATTGACGAACGCTTTCCGATCCAACTCGTTTCGACCGGCTTGCCGTTTGTGATCGCGCCGCTAAAAACATTGTCCGCCATCAAACGCTGTAAACCGAATTGGGATCAGTACGGCGAACTGGCTGGACAATTTCCGAAAGCGATTCTTGTCCTTTGCCCGGAAACGTATCATCGCGATAATCAGTTGAATGTGCGCGTGTTTGTGGATGAACTCGGCGTAACCGAAGACCCGGCGACCGGGAGCGCGAACGGCTGTCTCGCCGGCTATTTGTCCAAGCATCGTTATTTTGGCGCGACGAAAATTGACGCGCGCGTCGAACAAGGGTACGAGATCGCGCGACCGTCGTTGCTATTTTTGCGCGCGGACGCGCAAGTAGATACAATTGAGATCAACGTTGGCGGTCGGGTTGAACTGATCGCCAGAGGACAATTGGTTTGACGACTGCAAAAAAAATTCGCTTGACCGCCTACGCCGCGTGCGCCGGCTGAGCATCCAAACTCGGCGCGGCTGAGTTGGCGCACGTCGTGCGCCCCTTGAGTGAAAAATTTCGCGCGGAAGATTTTCCCGCGCTCCTTGTCGGTCTCGGCGAGCCGGATGACGCCGCCGTGTATCGCATCAACGACACGACCGCGATCATTCAAACGATGGATTTTTTTCCGCCGGTCGTTGACGACGCGTATTCATTTGGCGCGATTGCCGCCGCGAACGCAATGAGCGATGTGTACGCGATGGGCGGCGAAGTTCTGCTCGCGCTCAACATCGCGGCGTGGCGCGATGATTTGCCGCTTGAGTTGTTGAGCGATGTGATGCGCGGCGCGGCGGACAAGGTCGCGGAAGCCGGCGGCGTGATCGCGGGCGGACACACGATCACCGACAACGAACCCAAGTTTGGGTTATCTGTTACCGGGACGATTCATCCCGATCAGATCGCGCGCAAAGCCGGCGCGCGCGTCGGCGATCAATTGATTTTGACGAAACCGCTCGGCAGTGGTTTACTGACGACCGCCGGAAAAAATGGCGTCGCGTCCGACGCGCATTTGCAAAACGCGATTGAATGGATGACGCGGTTGAATCGCGGCGCGGCGCAAGCGATGCGCGCAATCGGGATCAAATGCGCGACCGACATCACCGGCTACGGCTTGCTCGGACACGCGTTTGAAATCGCGCAAGCGTCCGGCGTCGCATTGCGTTTCAACGCGGACGCGTTACCGCTTCTCGACGGCGCGCTCGACTATGCGCGCGCAAAACAAATTCCCGGCGGCGCGGGACGCAACAAGTTATTTTTGGATGGCAAAATCAAATTCACGCGCGAACTGAATGACGAACTGCAAGAAATTTTTTTCGATCCGCAAACATCCGGCGGATTGCTCATCGCGGTTGCGCCCGCGCAATTCGATCAACTCACGCGCGCGTTGCAAGCGCGTTCAATCGCGCACTGGCTAGTCGGCGATGTCATCACCGGTACCGGCATCGTCGTCCAATAAACTGTGCACTGTGCACTGTGCACTGATAACTGTAAACTGATCAAAGGAGGAGTGTCCAATGTCGGACTATTATCATCGCGTCGTCGTGACTGGGCTAGGCGCGATCACCCCGCTCGGTTGCTCGGTCGCAGAATTTTGGAACAATTTGCTCGCGGGCAAATCGGGCGTGCATCGCATCACGCGTTTTGATCCCACCGCGTTCGCCGTGCAGATCGCGGCAGAAGTAACCTGCTTTAAGGTTGAAGATTACACCGAGTACATTGATCGCAAAGAAACGCGGCGCATTGATCTCTTTATTCAATTCGCGATTGCCGCGACCGCGCAAGCGCTCAAACACGCGAATCTCAAAATTGATGAATCGAACGCGGACGACATCGGTGCGGTGATCGGTTCCGGCATCGGCGGCTTGCACACGATGGAAGAAAGCATGCGGACGCTGTTTGAAAAAGGTCCGATGCGCGTGAGCCCGTTCACCGGTCCGTATATGATTCCGAATATGGCGCCCGGCTATGTCGCGATTGTGTTCGGCGCGCGCGGTCCCAATTTTTCGATTGCCTCCGCGTGCGCGACCGGCACAAACACGGTCGGCGAAGCGTTCGAAATTATTCGCCGCGGCGATGCGCGCGCAATGATCACCGGCGGAAGCGACGCAAACATCACCGACTTTGGCGTGTCCGCGTTTCATCGCACCGGCGCAATGACGACCACGCACAACGCCGATCCCGAACACGCGTCGCGTCCGTTCGACGCGCAACGCGATGGCTTTGTGTTCGGCGAAGGGTGCGGCATTTTGATTTTCGAGGAACTCGAATTCGCGCGCGCGCGCGGCGCAAACATTCTCGCCGAAGTCGTCGGCTATGGCGCGACCGATGACGCGTATCACATCAGCGCGCCGGTCGAAGGCGGCGCGGGCGCGGTCAAATCAATGCAACGCGCGTTGAAAAAAGCCGGGTTGAAACCGGAAGAGGTGGATTACATTAACGCGCACGGCACTTCGACGCAATTGAACGACGCCGCCGAAACTGCCGCGATCAAAAAAGTGTTTGGCGATTACGCATACAAAATTCCAATCAGCGCGACCAAATCTATGGTCGGACATTTGCTCGGCGCGGCGGGCGCGGTCGAAGCGATTGTCGCGGTCAAAACCATCGAAACCGGCAAGATTCACCCCACGCTCAATTACGAACATCCCGATCCCGCGTGCGATCTCGATTACGTGCCGAATCAGGCGCGCCAAGCGAATGTGCGCGTCGCGCTTTCGAATTCGTTTTGATTCGGCGAACACAACGCGACGATCATTTTCAAAAAGTACGCGCCGTAGAAAGCAGGGCAACATGCCATCGCCTTTTCCCGGGATAGATCCGTTTATCGAAGGTCAAGCGTGGGCGGATTTTCACGCGCGGCTGATCACTGAAATTTCCGATCTACTCGTGCCGGATGTTCGCCCGCGTTACGCGGTGCGCGTGGAAGAGCGCGTGTACATCGAACACCATTCGAACGGACACGCGCACATCATTCGTCCCGATGTAACCGTGCTGGGACGCGAGACACGCGCACCTTTGGCGGAACGCGCCGCAACAATGACGGTCGCCGCGACGCCGGTCATTTTGACTTTGCCGATTCCCGAACGGATCCGCGAAACATTCCTGGTCGTGCATGAACGTGCGACGATGGAAGTGATCACCGTGATCGAAGTGTTGTCACTCGGCAACAAACGCGCGGGAAGCGATGGACAACGCGAGTACTTGAACAAGCGCGAAGCGATCTTGCAAAGCGCGGCGCATCTTGTCGAGTTGGATTTGTTGCGCGGCGGACAACGTTTGCCGACGATTGAACCGTTGCCAGCCGCGGATTATTTCGCGTTTGTTTGTCGCGCGTATGATCGCCCCGAGGCGCAGGTGTACGCGTGGACCTTGCGCCAGAATTTGCCGATCATTCCGATTCCGCTCGAACGCGGCGACCCGGATGTAATGCTCGATTTGCAAAATGTTTTTACGCGCGTCTATGATCGCGCGGGGTACGATTACTCACTCGATTATCACCAACCGATTCAACCCGCGCCCGACGCGCGCGACGCGGAATGGATCAACGCGCGTTTGCCATCGCCGAATTTATGAACCTCGAAGAATTTGAAACCACGCTTGCCATCGCGTTCCGCGATAAATCCTTGCTCGCGCGCGCGCTGACGCATCGCTCGTACCTCAACGAAAATCCCGATTTGCCGTACCTCGACAATGAACGCTTGGAATTTCTCGGCGATGCAATTTTGGATTTTGTCGCCGCCGAATTTTTGTATCAGCGTTTCCCGGAAATGAGCGAGGGTGAACTGACTTCGTTGCGCGCCGCGCTGGTTAAAGGCGAAACGCTCGCGCGGTACGCCGCCGACCTGGGTTTGCCGCAACACATTTTGTTGTCGCGCGGCGAAGACGCCGCGGGCGGACGCGCGCGCGCGCCGGTGCTCGCGGGCGCGTTCGAAGCGTTGATCGGCGCGTTGTATCTCGATCAAGGCTTCGGCGCGGCGCGCGAATTTATTTTGCGTTTCGTCGTAACCGAATCCGAACACATTCATCAGCAACGCCTCGACCGCGACGCGAAAAGTATGTTGCAAGAATTGAGCCAGGGCGCGCTCCAGGTTACGCCGCTGTACCGGCTCGTCGAAACGCGCGGCCCCGATCACGCGAAAGAATTTACGATCGCGGTGATTATTCGCGAACGCGAGTACGGGCGCGGCATCGGACGGAGCAAACAAATCGCGGAGCAAGAAGCCGCGCGCGTCGCGCTCGAAAATTTGCACGCCGAAATTTCGCGCACCGATCACGCGGCGTTGATCGCCTTGAAAGGCGTCGTTGAATAGTTGGACAGTTTAATAGTTGAATAGTTGAGACGCGACCAACTATCCAACTATCCAACTATCCAACCAATCAACTATCTAACTATGAAACTTTTTGTTACCGGCGGAAGCGGTTATTTGGGCGCGGCGATTTTGAAACGTGCGCCAACCGATTGGCACATCGCGGCGACGTACGTTACGCATCCCATCGAGCAACGCAACGTCGCCGCGTTTTGTTTGGATGTGCGCGATGCGGACGCGGTAACGCGCGCGCTCGAGCAAACGCGCCCCGCGGTCATTATTCACACTGCCGCGCAAATGACCGGCGATGCGCTGATCGCGGTGAACGCGGACGGCACGCGTAACGTCGCACGCGCCGCGCAACAAATCGGCGCGCAGTTGATTCATCTTTCGAGCGATGTGATTTTCGACGGCGAGCACGCGCCGTACGATGAAACCGCTGAACCGCGACCGCTCATTCCGTACGCGATTTCAAAAGCGCGCGCCGAAGAAATTGTGCGCGCCGAGTTTTCAAACGCGCGCATCGTTCGCACCTCGCTCATTTACGGATTCGACCCGATGGATCCGCGCACACGCCAAGTGCTGAATGGCGAAATGCCGCGCCTCTTTACCGACGAATATCGCTGTCCGATTTTTGTGGACGATCTCGCGGACGCGCTGATCGAACTCGCGGAGATTTCCGAAATCTCCAAGATTTCGGAAATCTCAATCCTCAATCTCGCCGGCGCGCAACGGTTGAGCCGGTACGATTTCGGCGTCAAACTCGCGCGCGCGTTCAACACGATAATCAAATTCCAACCCGCGCTCTCCGCCTCGCATCCCACGCCGCGCCCGCGCGATTGCGCGCTCGACATTGCGCGCGCGCAAAAAATTTTACGGACGCGATTGCGCGGCGTGGACGAGGTGTTGGCGCAAAACTAGAAACCCGAAGGGTCTCGCAGACCCTTCGGGTTTTGATTATTTGAGAACGAATGGCAGGAACCAATCCCCCCTCACCGGCGGCGCGTAATAATAATCCGCGAGATGCGCGATTGTTCCGACCGACGCTTTGAGATAGTTGGTGAAATACGTCGCGTTGATGTGCGCCACCGTGTCGTTCGTGGTGTGATAAAAATCATTGAAATCGTCCCAATCATCTTCAATCGCCAAAATCCCGGCGTAACCGCGATTCCAAAACGAATAGTGATCGCTTACCCCGTCAGGATCCTGATCCAAAATCGGCACAAGGTTTCCGCTCAGCCCGTAACTGGTGACGACGCTGATAAATGTATTCGCGATCGCGACATCCGCCGCGTAACCTGGGTTGCTGATCGCGCGCGTGTACAAACGCAACGTCGGTCCATCCACCTGGTCATAGCCGAGCATATCCATATTGTAGACCGCGACGATATTCTCGCCCAGCCCCGCGACATAATTTGCATACGCCGCGCTCCCGCACAACCCCTGTTCTTCGCCGGTGAAAAAAATAAAACGCACGGTGCGCTTGAATTGATGCGCCGATAAAATTTCCGCCGCGATCATTACGCCGACCGAGCCGCTCGCATTGTCGTCCGCGCCGGGCGCGCGCGCGCCGCTCGGCAGATCGTCGAGATGCGCGGTTACCAGCACAATCTCGTTTGGCGACTGCGCGCCGGTTTTTTGCGCGATCACGTTGCGATTCGAAATGCCGCACCGCGTCCAGGTGTGATAACTCGTTGGCAAACCGCGCGCTTGCAAAAATTCGTACGCGAACTGGGTCGCCTTTTGAATCGGCGTGCCGGAATTGGTGTGGCGCGTCGCGAGCGTGTACGCCGATCCGCCAATCGTCGTCGCGATGTCGCCGCTCAATTGGCGCAGATAATTCGTCGCCGTGCTGGATTTCACTTGGGCGATCATCGCCGCGATCACCGGGTCGGGCATCGCGATCGGCGCGGACATAACGCGCGATGGCGCACGCAAAACGATTGGCGCGTCCAAACGTTGCAATTCGAATCCCAGGATCGCGAGGGCATCGCTTTGCGCGGGCGGCACCCGCGCGACGATCTGCTTGCCATCGTCGTGCAAAATCGCGACAAGTTGCGCCGCGTCCGCGCGCGCGTTGGGTTGTCGCGCGGACGCGATCACGTAATCGTCGGCGCGCGCGTTCGTGTCCAACACGCGAAACGCGACGCCGGCTGATTGCAAACGCGCGCGCGAAGCAATCACGAGCGCGGACTCATCGCCCGCCGCGTCGCGCAGTTGCGCGTAAATCGGCAACGCGGCTTGCGCCGCGCGCGCCCATTCGACGCGCGCCAACACCAACACATCGGGCGTTTGCGCGCGCGCGCCGCTTTCGGTGAGCAAAAAAATCAAAACGCTTGCCAGGATCAATCGCGAGTGTTTCATCGGCAAGCATTATAAACCCAGTCGCGCGACGCGACAAAGCGCGGCGGTTGCATCCGCGGGGTGTGCGTCAAATTTTTGGGCAATCATCTGGAGTCGAGCGTTTACGCGGTTGTTCGCCCGGACAAGCAACCCGCTAAAGCGTCGAATCCAGCGACACCGCCGCCATCCAAAATTCTGACGCACACCCCGCATCCGCATTTTTCGAGTCGCCGTAAATCAAGTATAATCCGCCCAATGAAAACCAGGCGCGCAACCCAATGAACCCACTCGCGTTTTACATTCCAATGGATCGTCGCCGCGCGTTGGCGCACGGCGAAACCTTGCCCGACCACACCTTCGGCGCCGCGCTCTTCGCCGACATTGCCGGTTTCACCCCGCTTGCCGAAACGCTCGCGCAATCGCTCGGCGCGCAACGCGGCGCGGAAGAACTGACGCGTCAACTGAACCTGGTATACGATGCGCTCATCACCCAGGTTCACAACTATCGCGGCAGTGTCATCGGTTTTGCCGGCGATGCCATCACCTGTTGGTTCGATGTAAAGGATGAAGGCGGAACGCTTCGCGTGAAGGATGAAAAGATTGCTCCTGATTCATCCTTCATCCTTCATCCTTCTGCCTTCCGTGCAACGACTTGCGCTTCCGCAATGCAAGACGCGATGCGCGCGTTTCCACAACTCGCGATCAAGATCGGCATTGCGACGGGACCCGCGCGGCGGCTCGTCGGCGGCGATCCGCAGATTCAATTGCTGGACACACTCGCCGGCGAAACGATCCGCGCGATGGCGCGCGCGGCAGAATCGGCGGAACGCGGCGCGATCGTCCACGACCTTCCAGGTTCGCTTGCGCGAAAACCAGGAAGGTCTGTCGCGCCAATCCCCTGGGACGATTTGCCGGACGACGCGTTGCGCGCGGAACAAATCCGTCCCTGGATTTTACCCGCGCTGGGCGAACGCCTCGCGGCGGGGCAAGAACAATTCACGACCGAGTTGCGCGCCGCCACCGCGCTCTTTGTGCAGTTTCCAGAACTCGATTACGATCACGATGAGAACGCGCCCGCAAAACTCGACGCGTACATTCGCGACGCGCAACACATCATCCAGCGTTACGACGCCAGTCTCATTCAATTGACGCTGGGCGACAAGGGCAGTTTTTTTTACGCGGTCTTTGGCGCGCCCATCGCGCACGACGACGACCCAGTCCGCGCGGTCCAAGCCGCGCTCGAACTAATCTCCAACTTCCAATTTCCAACTTCCATTCACATCGGCATCGCGCAAGGCACAATGCGCGTCGGCGCGTACGGCGGTGCGACGCAACGCGCGTACGGCGCAATCGGCGACGCGACGAATCTCGCCGCGCGCTTGATGCAAGCTGCGCCCGCCGGCGAAATTCGCTGTGATGACAATGTTTATCGCGCGGCGAGCAAACGGATCGCGTTCGAGACGTTGCCGCCGGTGCGCGTCAAAGGCAAGGCAGGACTAGTCCGAGTCTATCGCCCGGTGCGTGGACAAATCGGCCGGGGAGCCGGGGAGCACGGGAGCACGGGAGAAATTATTGGGCGCCGCGCGGAAATTGCAATCATCGAAAAAATTTTAGATGAGACCCAAGCCGGCGCGACGCGCGTGTTGATCGTCGAGGGCGAAGCCGGGATCGGCAAATCGCGTTTGGTGGACAAGCTGAAACATTTGACGCGCACGCGCGGCTTGACCTGGTTGATCGGCAACGGGCAGAGCATCGAGCAACACACGCCGTATCGCGCGTGGCGCGATGTGTTCAATGCGTACTTTGATTTGGATGGTCAAGATACCAGGTTTCTGGGAGAAACCTGGTATCTGAACGAACGCCGCGCGCGCGTCGAATCGCTCGTCGCGCAGATCGCGCCGGAACACGCGCCCCGTTTGCCGGTGTTCAACGATGTCCTGGGTCTGGGCATCCCTGAAAACGATTTAACGCAATCGCTCGACGCGAATTTGCGCCAACAAAATGTATCGCTCATCCTGACCGCGCTCTTGCGCGCGTGGACGCTCGAGCATCCGTTGGTGTTGGTTCTCGAAGACGCGCACTGGCTCGATGAATTATCGTGGCAACTCGCGATTCAGATCGCGCGCGCGTTGGCGAACGCGCCGCTGTTGTGCGTCCTCGTCAATCGCCCGCTCGACGAAAACAGCGCGGGGCAAAAAGTATTTGCTGAATTGCGCGCGCTGGAGCACACGCAAACGCTCGCGCTGACCGCGCTTGCGCCGGAGGAAATCGTCGCGCTGATCGCGCATCGTTTGAATGTCGCGCCCGACGCACTGCCCGCGCCGCTAATCGAACTCGTGCAGGCGCGCGCGAACGGCAATCCCTTTTTCGCGGAAGAACTCGTTTTCAATTTGCGCGATACCGGGATCGTTCAGATACCAGGTTTCCCCGAAGGGAAGAAACCTGGTATCTCGGTTGTCGGCGATCTCGAAACCGCATCGCGCACTCTCCCCAACACGCTTCACGGTCTCATCCTCGCGCGCCTTGATCGCTTGCCACCGCAACGCCAATTCGTCATCAAGGTCGCGGCGGTGATCGGACGCGCGTTCGCGTTCGCGCCATTACATCACGTCGTCAATCGTTATGTGACGATGCTGGACGAATCGCTCAAGCAACATCTCGCCGCGTTGACGCACGCGGATTTTACTTTTCTCGAAACGCTCGAACCCGAATTGACGTATCTGTTCAAACACATCATCACGCAAGAGGCGGCGTATCAAACGTTGTTGTTTTCGCAGAGGCGCGAATTGCATCGCCTCGTCGCGGAATGGTACGAAGACAAACTGAAGGATGAAGGCACGCTACGCGGGATGAAAGATAAATCTCGTTCTGAATCTTTCATCCTTCATCCTTCCCTTGCTCGCGTATCATTATCGTTACGCCGAAGACATCGAGAAGGAAAAGCAATACCTGGGATTGGCGGCGGACGCGGCGGAAAAAATTTTTGCGAACGATGCGGCGATTGGTTTTTACACGCGCCTGCTCGCGCTCGACGCGCACGCCGCGATTCATTTCAAACGCGGCAAACGTTTCGAGTTGGTCGGGCGCTGGAATGACGCGGAGCAAGATTATCGCGCGGCGTTGAGCATCGCCGATCAATCTCAAGATGCGCTGTTGCAAACGCACGGTTATTTTTATCTCGGCGATTTGGAACGTCAGCGCGCGCGCTATGCGCCGGCGCGCGAATATTTGACGCGCGCGTTGGCGATGGCGGAAGTCATCGGCGCGCGCGATTGGCACGCGCACAGTTTGATCGCGCTCGGAAAAATTTTGGGCGAGGAAGGGGACTATGCGCGCGCGCAAAATCATTTCGAACAAGGTCTCGACCTGTGGCGCGCGCGCGGCGATTCACGCGGACAAGCGAACGCGCTTCATTCGCTCGGCAACATTGCGATTTTTCAAGCCGATTATGCGCGCGCGGCGGAGCATTATCAAAACGCCATCGTCATCTTTCGCGCGCTGGGCGCGCGCCCGGAAGAGTGCAACACGCTGAACAACCTGGGAACGGTCGCGCTCTATCGCGGTCAGTACGATCGCGCCGCAAGTTTCTACACCGACGCGCTCACGCACGCGCGCGAAACCGGCGCGCGGCGCAACGAAAGCAACGCGCTGGGCAACCTGGGCATCGTCGCGCGCTACCAGGAAGATTATGCGCGCGCGATTGATTATACCGAGCAAGCGCTCGCGCTGGATCGCGCGATGGGACATCGGCAGGGCGCGGGGCGCAAACTGAACGCGCTAGGCGAGGCGACGCGCGCGCAAGGCGATTATGCGCGCGCCCAATCGTATTACGCGCAGTCGCTCGCGATTGCGCGCGAGACCGGCGAGCGGCGCAGTGCGAGTATCGCATTGAGCAACTTGGGTTTGGTCGCGCTCGATCAGCAAGATTATGCGACCGCGCTCGCGCAGTACACCGATGCGCTTACGATTGCGCGCGAGTTGGGCGACCGTGATCGCATCGGCTACACCTTGACCGGTTTAGCCGAAGCGCAATGCGGCATCGGACAATTCGCGGATGCGGAAACCGCGATGCGCGAAGCGATTCAAGTGCGACGGCAAGTTGGGCAAATGGCGTTGGTGATGGAATCGCTTGCGGGACTCGCGCGCATTTATCTCGCGCAAGACAAACGCGCAGAGGCGCGCGACGCGGCGCAAGAAATTCTCGCGTATGTGGATCGCGATCAATCGCTCGATGCCGCGAACGAGCCCCTACGAATTTTGCTCACCGGTTATCACGTCTTGATCACCACTCAAGATTCACGCGCGCCGGAAATTCTCGCGATCGCGTTTCGCCGGCTACGCCAACGCCTCGCGCACATTCCCGCTGCAGAGACGCGCCGCGCGATCATCGCGCAATCGCCCTGGTGTCGCGAAATTATCGCGGCGTGGGCGCAGAACGCGCGCGTGTCGCGCAGATGCGCGTAAATCGGTAGTGCCGTTTGAATCGCGTTTGCCCACTCGACACGCGCCAAAACGAACGGTGCAATCGTTTGCGCGCGCGCAATACTCGCGCTGAACAAACCGGCGAGCAAACCCAACAGAACGATTGAGAAACGTTTCATTAGCACGCATTATAGACCCAGCATTATCACAACACAAATGACAACTCGTCGTCCTGCTCGCGTACATCGTCGAGGGTCGCGCGTGGGTGCGCGCGCTAATCGTCCTCGCGGCAATTCCGATTGCCGTCGCCGCGAATACACCGCGACTCGCGCTTTTGTTCGCGATTGCGAATTTCTGGGGCGGCGACGTCGTATCCTGCCGCGGGCTGGACGCTCGTCGAGCATAACATCGCGCCGATCGCGATTGGCGAAAAAAATATCCTGGTGCAAAAAGCGGCACTCGAAAAAAATCGCGAGCGTCGCGTCGCGTTGTATTGGTACCTGTGGAACGATTTCAATCGCGACCCGGAGCAAGGCGTGTTGACGATGCGCTTGCACATCCCGGTCATCACGACCGACGCGGACGCGTTCAATGCCGGCATTGATTTTTTGCGCGCGCTCTTTCCGCAAGTTGTAACCTGGCGACGATTTTAATTTAAGCCTGTGGCGCGAGCGGCTCGCTCGCATGCGGACGAGCCGTCCGCGCTACGTTTGTTTATCCGCTCCTCTTGTTGTATACTGCGCGCAATTCAAAATCCTCAATCGAAAATCGAAAATCATAAATCACAATGTATCTGAAACATCTTGACGTTCACGGATTCAAAACCTTTGCGAACCGCACGAATTTTATTTTCGACCATGGCGTGACGGCGGTGGTTGGGCCGAATGGTTCTGGTAAATCGAATGTTGCTGATGCGGTCCGCTGGGTGATGGGCGAGCAATCGTTCAGCGAACTGCGCGTGAAAAAAACCGAAGACCTGATTTTTACCGGGAGCGCGACGCGTCCGCGTTTAGGAATGGCGGAAGTTTCGCTCACGTTTGAAAATCCGGATTCATTCGCCGATTTGCCGGTCGCAACTCCCACCGAGTCGGATCAACGCGCGGACGCGATTGGCGAACTCTTGCGCGCGAATCCGTCCGAAGTTACGATTGGTCGCCGCGCGTATCGCGATGGACAAAACGAATACTATTTGAACGGCACGCGCGTCCGCTTGCGCGATATTCTCGAACTGCTCGCGCGTTGGGGACTCGCACGCAACACCTACGCGGTCATCGGGCAAGGTCTCGTTGACCAGGCGTTATCGCTTCGTCCCGAAGAACGTCGCGCGTTGTTTGAAGAAGCCGCGGGCATTGGGCTGTACCAATCGAAACGCCAAAACGCGCTCAACAAACTTGCCGAGACGCAACAAAATCTTTTGCGCGTCAACGACATCATCAACGAGCTCGCACCGCGTTTGCCTTCGCTCGCGCGCCAAGCCGAACGCGCGCGCAATTACGACGGCGTCGTCGCGTCGCTCGATGACCGCTTGCGAACCTGGTATGCGTACCAGTGGCACCGCGCGCAAGGCGCGATTCAAGAAATGGCACTGCGCGAAAAAAATACGCGCGAGATTTTGAACACGCGGCGCGGCGAGGTGCAAACGAACACTGCGCGCCTCGTGCAATTGCGAAGGCAAAGCCAGGAATTGCGCGCACAACTCGCGGAGAGTCGTCGCGCGCGCGCCGCGCGCGAGAGCGAACACGCGAATCGCACGCGCGAACTCGCGGTCATCGAAGAGCGTTTGCGCTTTACAACGCAACAGCGCGATGAAGCCGCGAGTGAATTGCGTGCGCTGGACGCTTCGCAACGCGCGCACGCGACGCGCATCGAACGCGCGAATGCAAATCGGCAATCGAAAGAAGCGGAACGCAACGCGTTGGCGGAACGCGTCAATCAATCGGAAAAAAGTTTGCGCGATTTGGAATATCGCGCCGCGCACGCGGAAACTCTGCTCGAAGAGAGCGAGCCGCAGATTCGCCAACTCGCGCAAAAACTCGCGCAGTTGAAAGCAGAGCTGGGCGTGTACGAACAGGGCTTGCGCGAAGCATCCGCGTTGAGCGCGCAAGCAGACGCGCTCAACTCGATTGAATTTAAACGCGCGCAAGCCGCGACTGCGGTCGAAACCGCGCGCGCGAATCTCGCGGAACTGCGCGCCGCGCTCACGATTGCCGAACGCGATGTCGCGGGCGCGCGCGGCGCGGAAGAATCCGCGCGGCGCGACCTCGCGCAGATCGAAGCGCAACGCGCGACCAAAGCGCGGCGCGTCGAATCCGCGAATCAGCAGGTCGCCGATTTAACCGCGCAACGCGACCAACTCAAAGCGCGCGCGGACGAAACCGCGCGCGCGCTCGCGGAGATTGACGCGCGCGTCGCGCCGGTGGATGCGAGTTTGGCGGACGCGGAAAAAGCGCAACAGGAACTCGAAGAGCAAGAATCGTTGATGCGCGCGCGGCTCGCGGAATTTGAGGACGCGCACAATCGCGCCGTGCTCGATGTCGAACGCGCGCGCGCGGAAATCGCGCGACTCGAAACCGAAGTCGAGGACGACCTGGCATCGGGGCGCATCGTGTCCGAAATCAAAATGGTGGATGACGTGGACGGCGCGATGCGCGAAACCTCCATCGTGCTTGATACCGATTTGCCGCAACAACTTCGTTTGCAATTGGGCGAAGAAGTTGTCGCGTTGCCGGTCGTTACGAGCGTGCCCGAAGGTCTCGAAAAAGAAATTCGCAAATTCCGCAATCAGTTGAAATATATGGGCACGGTGAATCCGAACGCGCCGCAAGAGTACGACGAACTAAAAGCGCGGCACACATTTCTCACCGAGCAAGCCGCCGATGCCGCGCACGCGATTGAAAGTTTGAACAAAGCGGTCGCGGAACTCGACGAAATTATGCGCCAACGTTTTAGCGAAACGTTCAAAGCGATTGGCGTCGAATTTACAAAATACTTTACGCTGTTGTTCAACGGCGGCACCGCGCGACTCGAATTGACCGACCCGGAAAATATCACGCAAACCGGAATTGACATTGTCGCGCGCCCGCCGGGCAAACGCGCCGCGCATCTCGCGATGCTCTCCGGCGGCGAACGTTCGCTGACCGCCGCCGCGTTGTTGTTCGCAATCCTTAAGGTTTCGCCGACGCCGTTTTGCGTGCTCGATGAAGTGGATGCCGCGCTCGATGAAGCGAACGTCGGGCGTTTTCGCGATGTGCTTCGCACGCTCGCGGCGCAAACGCAATTCATCGTCATCACGCACAATCGCACGACGATTGAAAGCGCGAACGCGGTGTACGGAATTACGATGAGCGAGGACGGCGTGTCGCAAGCGATTTCGTTGCGATTGGATGTGAATGGGAATGGAAGCAATGGGACGCGGACGAGCGCGGATGAACGCGGATAAAAACCAAATTGCGTCACTGGTTCGGTGAAAGCATAATCCTGTAAAGCAATCCCGCGGAGAACCAAGATGTCACAACAATCTCGGCACATTTATTTGGACGTTTCGGCGCTGTGTCGTCCGTTTGACGATCAAGAGCAAATGCGAATTCGTTTGGAAACCGACGCCGTTCAATTGATCCTTGCAAATCTTGGTTCCAACAATTTTGCGTTAATCGTCTCCCCTGCACATGACGCAGAGATTCGCGCGATAGATGATTTATCCGAACGCGAACATTTGCAAAACCTGCTAAAAATTAACGGCGCGCGGTTTTCCTTTGATTTACTGAACGCGCGCCAACGCGCCGAGGCATTGACACAAAAGGGAGTTGGCATAGCTGATGCCGCGCATCTTGCCTTTGCTGAACAAGCTCAGTCCGATTTTATCACTTGCGATGATCGTCTAATTCGACAATGTCGTCGAATTGGAATTCGTGTTTGGTATGGTACGCCAATCGCTTATTGCGAGAAAGAGAATCTACGATGAAACAAGCTTATCTACCAGAAGATCAAGTCGTCCGCCGCGCACTTGACGCTCTGATGAAATCCTTAGGACCGGTGGAAACCGCGCGCTTTCTCAATCTGCCACGTCAGCGTCGGATCGAATCGGTTCGGCGGCATCGGCAATGGCAAGCCCAGTTAGATCAAACCCAGTTTTTCAATCAAGTTTTCGGCGTGCGGAAATCTTGAACTAGGAGAATGCCCATCACCACTTTGATTGACCTCGCGGGCTGGATTGGCGTCGTCGCGTTGCTCGGCGCGTACGCGCTCGTGTCCGCGCGCAAACTCGCGGGCGATGCGATCGCGTTTCAAATTTTGAACCTGGTTGGTGGCGCGTTGCTCATCGTCAATTCGTTTTATTACGGCGCGATGCCGTCCGTTGTGGTAAACGTAGTGTGGATTGGGATCGCGGTGTGGACGATTGGGAAAAAATTCAGAAAAGGATGAACCACCTCCGCGCGATTCTCGCGCTTCCGTTCACCGTTCTTGTAATCATCCCCACGATCCTTCTCTCCGCAACCGGGACGATCAACATCGGTTGGTCGCTCGCGATGCCACTGAGTTTCGCGCCGCCGATTATCGGACTATTTTTTATTGGCGCGGGACTCACGATGATGTACAAAACGATTGCGCTGTTCGCGCGCGTGGGCAAAGGCACGCTCGCGCCCTGGGAGCCGCCGCAAAAATTAGTCGTGCACGGAATTTATCGCCACGTTCGCAATCCGATGATTACCGGCGTCTTTGCAATTTTGTTGGGGGAAACGATTTTATCCGGTTCGCGCGGACTGCTCATTTGGTTTGGCTTGTTCGTGCTCATCAACGCGATTTATATTCCGTTCAGCGAAGAACCACGTTTGGCGCGTCGCTTTGGCGAGGATTATTTACGCTACAAACGAAATGTGCCGCGCTGGATTCCGCGCGTCCAACCCTGGGATTTGTCTTGAACGAAATAATTTGATTTTTGCCGGGAGGAAATTATGTTTCGTCGTCCGCTTCGACCGATGCGTCCGGTTCGCCGCGCGGTGCGCCGCGCGCTTCGGCATCCGAATCCCGCCGCGCTCGACGCGGTGATGTGCGCGAATCAAATGCTCGCGCAAAATCAACCGGCGCCAGCCGCGCAAATTTTCGAGCGGCTCGCGAATGAAGCCGCGCGCCGCGAATTCCCCAAGCCCGCCGCGAACGCGGCGGCGCAAGCCGCGCTCGCGTACGCCGCCGCGAAAAATGAAAACGCCGCGCTCGAACACGCGCGCGCCGCA
>JACRPR010000085.1 GCA_016223105.1 Chloroflexota bacterium
CTATCGCACTAACGCACTATAGAACCATTGCACTTTTTTGACAATTTAACGAATCGTGCTAGAATTGCGCCCGTTAAATTTTTCAAACGACTTGGAGGTTTGTGAATGCGTAAGTTGATGTTAGTCGCCATCGTCGCGATGTTCGCGATGGTGATTGTGGGTTGTAATGAAGCCCCGCCATCTCCGCCTGCCGGAGGTCCAATCAGTCCCCGCACGCGCACGGCGACGCCGGTGCCGGCGAATGATGATGAAGCGATCAAGCAATTGATCAACGCGGAAGGCGAAGCGGTGGTGCAACAAGACATTGATCGGTTGCAAGGCATTTGGGCAAGCGACGGCGTGTTGACCGACGCGAATCGCACGCCCGATAACGCGAGCGATGACAAGGTGTGGCGCAATTGGAATCAAATTCGCGATCGCTACGTCAACATCGTTTTTCCATCGAACCCGCCGGTCGCCGAGCATCCGAATATCCGGGTAACGATCTCCGGCGATAGCGCGGAAGCGATTGCCGATACAAAAATCGGTGTTACGAACGCGAAGGATAACGACAAGTGGACGTTCCGCAAAATTGATGGCAAGTGGCGGCTCGCAAGTTTGACCTTTGGTCGCGCGCCAAAATAATTCGGGAGTATGTTTGAACGATGTCGGGGCGTTGTAGAGACGCGATATATTGCGTCTCTACAACGCCCCGGTTTTTTTGTACACCCAACTCCTATTGCGCGATGCGCGGGCGCGTGCTATAATTTTGCCATCACCGATCGGCGAGGATCGCGGTGACGGAAAGACAGGGTCGTATGGCGGCAAAAATTTTATTGATTGATAGCGACGCGGCAACGCTCAATTGGCTCAAAGTAAAATTAGAGCAGGAAAGTTACGTCGTCGTTACCGCGCGTTCGGGCGACGAAGGATTGGGCAAGCTTGAGCAAGACCAACCGGATATTGTCGTGTTGGATACCGTGCTCGCCGATATGGATGGCTTGGAAGTTTTGCGCCGCGCGTGCGCGGACGAGCGCGGCACTCCGCCGTGGGTGATTGTCTTTAGCAAAAAATATCAACCGCAAGATATTGCCGCCGGCTTTCAAGCCGGCGCGGATGATTTTATCGGCAAACGTCCCGGCGCGGATGCCGAATTGATCGGCAAGATTCGCGGCCATCTCGCGCAAACGTACGCGCGCAAGCCCGCGCCGCCGCCGCCGCCGCCGCCGGTCAATGGTCACATCTTTTCATTCTGTAGTTCTAAAGGCGGCTCGGGCGTAACCTCCGTGTGCGTGAATGTCGCGTACGCGCTTGCCCAGGTTCAACCCGAAGCGCGCATCCTGGTCGTGGATATGGTCTTTCCGTTTGGCACGATTGCATCGTCGCTCGCATTCGATTCGCGGCGCACCGTCGCGCGGATGACGCACGAACCGACCGAAGAGATCAGTCGCGGCGTCGTCGAAAAATATGTGTCCGCGCCGCTCAAGTGGGGCTTTCGCTTGTTGATCGGCGCGAACGATCCACAAGAAGCCGGCAATTTGGACGCCGCGCGCATCGAACCGATTTTCAAAACGTTGCGAACGATGTACGATTACATTCTCGTTGATTTCGGTAGAACGCTTTCGCGTATCTCACTGCCGATCATCGAAATTTCCGAACGCGTCCTGTTCATTGTAACGCCCGACATCACCACGGTCAAAGGCGCGAAATTGATGCTCAACTTTTTGCGCTCGCGCGATATCGCGTTCGACCGAATTTTTCTGATCAACAATCGCACGGTCGGCAGAGTGTGGACGACGGCGGAAGACATCGAGCGCGAACTCGCGCTCAAAGTGAACGCGATGATTCCGTACGAAGTCGAATATATGACGATGGCGACGAACGATGGCGTCCCATTTATCGCTAAATTTCCTGAGCACGCCGCGAGCGCGATGTTTCGCCAGGTCGCGCAAAAATTACGCGAGCACGTTCAAGGCGTGAGCAAATAATTCATTCCGATTCAACGCCGGGCAATCGCCCGGCGATTTTTTTTGCGCGTTGACAAATTTATTCCGCCGTGCTACTCTTGCGGCGTGAGCACGCGTACAGTTTCAATGGTTCGCGATCAAATTAAAATCGGCGAAGGCATCAGCGCCGCGCTCTTGCTGTTCTTGATGTTGTTCAGCGTCGTCGGCTCGATTGCGGTCGCGGATTGGGCGGACGGCTTGGGCGTGTTGGCGTGGGCGACGCTCGCGGGAATGATTTTCGGCGGCGCGCTCGCGAAATCGCGCGCGCCCGGTTGGCTCGCGCATTGCGCGATGGTGATCCTCGCGCCGCCGATTACCGCGTTGAGCGTCAGTACACTTTTGCCGGACGCGCTCACGTTCGAACAAAAATTGATCGTCCTGCAAGAACGTATGTGGGTATGGCTACAAAAAGTGATCGCGGGCGGCACGAGCGTGGACGCGTTGATCTTTGTCATTCAGCTCACATTCGCGATGTGGGTGCTTGCGTATATCGCGGCGTGGTTTGTGTATCGGCGGCATCAAATCTGGGGCGCGATCATTCCGCCTGGCATCGCTCTCACGCTCAATTTATTTTACGCCGCGCCGCAACCTGGTCTGTATCTCGGTTTGTTCGTCGCGAGCGCGTTGCTGTTGATCGTGCGACTCAACTTGCTGACGATGGAACGCGCGTGGCGCAGTGCGTCCATCGGCTATGCGTCCGACATCAGTTTTGATTTTTTGATGTACGGTATCGGCTTTTCGTTGTTGTTGATTTTTGTCGTCTGGCTTGTCCCGGCGACCGCGCCCGGTCCCGCGTGGCTCGCCGTGTTCGATCCGGTACAAGAACCCTGGCAACGCGTCGAAGCACAATTCAATCGCGTGTTCGGTGCATTGCGCGCGGTCGGGCGTCCTGGTCCCGCGACATTTTTTGGCACAACTTTAAATTTAGGCGGTCCCGTCCGCTTGGGCGATCGCGCGGTGATGCAAGTGCAAACCGATTACGGACGCTATTGGCGCGCGACCGTGTACGATAAATACACCGGCATCGGTTGGATCAACACGCGCCTCGATGCGATTTATCTTAGTGCGAACGATACGCGATTTGAAATTTTGGGCGGCGGGTTGCGCGTGCCGGTAACGCAGACGTTCAAAATTTTTTTGCCGGATCAGTCCACGCTGTTCGCCGCGTCGCAACCGTTACGTTTTAGCATCCCGATCGAAATTCGTTACGCGCCGATTTCTTCCGTCGAATCGGACATCGCGCTCGCGCGCGCGCGGCGACCATTGCGCGAAGGCGAGACGTACACCGTCGTTTCCTCGATCAGCGTCGCGGATGAAGAGTCGCTCCGCGCGGATTCGATCACGTACGCGCAATGGATCAGCGCGACGTACTTGCAATTGCCGGACGATTTGCCCGCGCGCGTGCGAACGCTCGCGCAAACGATCACGGCAAAAGAAAAAAATCCGTACGACAAAGCCGCGGCGATTGAAAATTATTTGCGCGCGAAAATCAAATACAACGATGCGGTCAGCGCGCCGCCGACCGGTCGCGACGGCATAGATTACACCTTGTTTGATCGCCCCGAAGGGTATTGCAATTACTACGCGTCCGCGATGGCGGTGCTCGCGCGCGCGGCGGGAATTCCGGCGCGCGTCGCGTCCGGTTACGCGCTCGGCGATTATCGCGACGGCGCGTTTCACGTCGTCGAATCCGCCGCGCATGCGTGGCCCGAATTGTATTTTCCCGGCTACGGCTGGATCGAATTCGAGCCGACCGCGAATCAACCTGGGATCGAACGACCGAAAAAAAGTGAGAGCGGTGATCAACCGGAACTCGATCCGAATTTGCCATCGCGTCGCTCGCGCGCCGATTTGGAAGATGAGGATGTCGGTCCGGCGAATGACGGACGCGTCGCGTTGTTCACGCCGCCGAGCATTGATGCGCGCATCGTCGCGTTCGCGCTGGGCGCGCTCGCGACAATCAGCGCGCTCGGCGCGCTTGCAGTTGTGATCGCGCGGCGCGCGCGGCGATTCGCGCAACGCGCCCCAGCCGCGCGCGTGTACGAAGCGATGCTCGCGCGCGCGCGTTGGTTTGGCATCCGCGAGCAAACATTCGCGACGCCGCTTGAACGCGCGTGTGTGATCGCGGACGCGTTGCCGAACGCGTCCGCCGCGGCAAACCAGGTCGCGACGCTGTACACGCGCGAACGCTACGCCGCGCGTGCGCTCGATGCAGATGAACGTGCGCTGTTGCAGATCGCGTGGGAAAATATCCGGCAAGAAGCGTGGCGCGGTCTGACCGCGCGCGTGATCGAGAAAATTGTTGCGCCAGCGCGCGCGCTGATCGCGCGCATCGAACGAATCCGCGCGCGCCAGATGATCGGCGAATAAATTCGCGGCAACTCACAGCAAAGCCGACCGTCACGGCTTATTCAAACGACGCAGGTTGTTTTCGCGATGGGTTGACGCGAATTGGTTCGCCCAACGCATCTTGCCGCGTGCGCGTATCGGGATATAATAGACACGAGTAATTTTGGAGTCGAGCGTTTACGCGGTGGCTCGATCGGACAAACAACCCGCTAAAGCGTCGAATCCCAAATCAGAAATAGAAAATCATAAATCCAAAATGGGGAATCATGACTGACCACGTTTACATTCAAGACATTGCCGCGCACGTTGGCAATGAAATCACAATCAAGGGCTGGCTCGCGGATCGCACGGACAAGGGCAAACTGCAATTCTTGCGCGTGCGCGATGGCACCGGTTTTATTCAAGCGGTTCTATTTGCGAAAGATGTGACGCCGGAAATTTTCGACGCCGCGAAAAAGTTGACCCAGGAATCGTCGTGCATCATCACCGGCATCGCGCGCGCGGAACCGCGCGCACCGGGCGGATTCGAATTGTCGGTGAAAAACGTCGAGGTCGTGCAGATCGCGAACGATTATCCGATCACGCCGAAAGATCACGGCATCGAATTTTTGATGGAGCGTCGCCACTTGTGGTTGCGCTCGCATCGCCAGCACGCGATTCTGCGGATTCGCGCGCGCATCATCAAAGCGATTCGCGATTGGCTCGACGATCACGGTTTCCTGTTGATGGATACGCCGATTCTCACGCCCGCCGCCGCGGAAGGCACGACGACCTTGTTCGAGACCGATTATTTCGGCGTGCCCTCGTACCTCACGCAGAGCGGACAACTGTACAACGAGGCGACCGCCGCCGCGTTCGGCAAAGTGTATTGTTTCGGTCCAACGTTTCGCGCGGGACACGAGTCAATTGCAAAATGTTACGCCGCCGTTTCCAAAAATTTCGTACACCGAAGCGGTCGAAATTCTTCGCAAGAACGGCTTTCCCGAATTTTTGTGGGGCGATGATTTTGGCGCGCCGCACGAAACGGCGATCTGTTCGCAATTCAACAAACCGGTTTTTGTACATCGCTATCCCACCGCGATCAAAGCGTTTTATATGAAAACGGATCCGACCGACGCGAAAGTTGTGTTGGGCGCGGATTTGCTCGCGCCGGAAGGGTACGGCGAAATCATCGGCGGCGGCGAACGCTCCGCCGATCTCGCGTATCTCGAACAACAAATCGAAAAACACAAATTGCCGCGCGCCGCGTACGAATGGTATCTCGATCTTCGCAAGTACGGCGCAGTGCCCCATTCCGGTTTCGGACTTGGCATCGAGCGCACGGTCGCGTGGATTTGCAAACTCGAGCATGTGCGCGAGACGATTCCGTTTCCGCGCATGTTGGAAAAAATTTATCCGTAATGAATTGGACGCGGACCGCTCCGCGCGCAGATGAACGCGGATAAAAATAATTCGCGAAGATTTGCGTGATTCGCGGATCAATCGAAAATCATAAATCACAAATCGAAAATTTGGAGGTGCTCGATGGCTGAGCGTGTCGCAATGTATTTGCAGGACAAACATGAACTGCGCGAAGGAATGGAATACGTCAAATACGCGGAGCAACGCGGCTTTGAAGCCGTGTGGCAAGCCGAGTCGCGTTTGGTGCGCGATGCGATTGTGCCGATGGCGGCGTTCGCGGCGGTAACATCAAAAATCAAAGTTGGTTCCGGCGTGATCAACAATTGGACGCGCAACATCGGTTTGCTCGCCGCGACATTTCTCACGCTCGACGATCTCGCGCCGAATCGAATTATTTGCGGCATCGGCGCGTGGTGGGATCCGCTCGCGAAAAATGTCGGCATCGAACGGCGCAAGCCACTGCTCGCGATGCGCGAAACCGTAACCGTGATGCGCGAATTGCTCGCGCTGAAACGCGTTACATTCAACGGTGAGTTTCACAAAGTGACCGGGATCGAACTCGATGTGGTGCATGGTCGGCGCGAGCCGCGCAATGTGCCGATTATGATCGGCGCGACCGGCGACGCGATGATGCAACTCACCGGCGAAATCGCGGACGGCGCGGTGTTGAATTATTGCGTGCCGCCCGAATACAATCTCGAGGCGATGAAACATTTGGAGATCGGTGCGAAAAAAGCCGGGCGCAAACTTGATGATATTGATCGTCCGCAACTCGTCGTCTGCTCGGTGGATCACGATCACAAACGCGCCGTGCAAGCCGCGAAAGAATTGTTGACGCAATATCTCGCGCAACAACCGCACATTGCGAAAGCGAGTGGCACGCCGGAAGAAACCGTCAAAAAAATTCAGAGCATCCTGGGATGGCCCGCGAAGATAGAACAAATTCACGAAGCGATGCAATTCGTCCCGGATGATTTGATCGAACGGATCACCGCGAGCGGCACGCCGGACGAGGTGCGTAAAAAAGTAAATCAGTACCGGCAAAACGGATGCACTTGCCCAATTCTGTATCCGCTTGGCGATGACGTAAAATTGATGATTGATACGTTCGCGCAAAAATAATTCTCACGAACGTTTGGGCGCAAGCATTGACATTGCGGTTAGCAATCCAAGCGCGTAACCAAGCAAACCGAAAATCACCATTGTCTCATTCATCGAGCGCCTCCCGATGGCGACATCACCATTCTTTATTGTGAATAATATCACAATAAAAAGATGGTGTCAATGAAAATATCATCAAGAAAGTGTTAGGGATTTGTCCATGCTGAATCTGAATGAAATCCACAAACCGACGACCGTGCAAGACGCGCTGAAATTTTTGCAACAACCGGACACGGTCGCGCTCGCGGGTGGAACGAATTTGATCGCGGAGCAACGCCGCGATGTGCGCGCGGTGGTTGATCTCTCCGGCTTGGGACTCGCGTACATTCGCGAATCGTCCGGCGCGATTGTGCTCGGTGCGATGACGACACTGTCCGCGTTGAACGATTCGCCGATTTTGCGCGCGCTCGCGAACGGTGTGATCGCTCAAGCGGCGCATCGTTCCGCCGCGAGCATTTTGCGAAATCAGGCGACGCTTGCCGGGACGATCATCGCGGAGCCGGATGGAATTCTCGCGGTCGCACTGCTCGCGCTCGACGCGCAGGTAACGTTAGTGGGATCGGAGACGCGTCAGATCGCGATTGAAAATTTCTGGCGTGAAGGCGCGGCGAAATCGCTCGTTACCGAGATCGCGGTGCCGATCAAAAATCCGCGCGCGGCTCTGCACACGGTCGCGCGTACGCCAAGCGATCAGCCCATCGTCGGCGTGATCGCGTCCGCGCAGATCGAAAACCAGGTCGCGCGCGATGTGCGAATCGCGCTGGGCGGGGTGAGTGAAACCGCTCTGCGCGCAAGCGCGGCGGAAAAAATTCTCGAAGGACAAACGTTGAACGACGCGGTGATCGAAAACGCGGTCGGGGCGATGCATGCATCGCCCCTACACCCGCGCGGCGATTATCGCGGAAGCGCAGAGTATCGCCGCGAAATGGCAATCGTGTTGACGCGGCGCGCGGTGCGCGAGTTAATCACGTAACCAATCGCGCAAAAAATAATGTAAGCGTTCAGCCCCATCCGTCATTGCGAGCGGTTTTTGCGAAGCAATCCCCGACTTGGTCGATCCGGACTTGCAACGCGGAGATTGCTTCGTCGCAAAAACCGCTCCTCGCAATGACACCTGAGCGCTAACAAAATAATAAACCAGGTTATTCCGATTGGAGAAACCTGGCTTTTGTTTGGCGGATTACTGGATTCGCATAGCGTCAATCAACACGGTGCCGAACGCGCCGCTTCCACCGACGTTTTGCATGCCGAATCCCGGCGTAAAGTTACCGATGAGCGCGGCGGTCGCGGGCTTGTACTTGCCGAGCAAGGTGTTGTCCAAAAAGTAACTGATCGTCAGCGTGTCGTCCATCTCGATGCGGAGGCGATACCAGGTATCGAATTTCAAATCGGTGCCGGGCGTGCCGTATCCTGGTGCGCCGCAACCTAGTTTCGGCGCGCCGCCGATGCCCGCGTCAATGGTGCAACTGGTTTTCCAGTTATTGCCGCGTTCATCGCCGGCGATCTGGATAAAGACCTGGGCACTGGCTTTGGCGGACGCGTTCGGCGCGAGTTTGAGCGTTACTTCGTACGCCTTGAGCGTTTTGCGTCCGCCCTCGCGCGTTTCGATCACGAGCGGAAACGCCGCGCAGAGCGAATCAATATTGAGCGCGCCGCTTTTTTGTTTGTACTCGAAAACGGAAACCTGTCCGCCCGGGCAACGTCCCACATCGCCCGGCGTTTTCCACAAACTTGGATTGATCGAATTTTCGAACGCGGCGTTATCGAATCCGTCGTAGAGCGGCAAGTCGGAAACCGGCGCGGGCAGTTGCGTCGCGACGACAACCGGCGCTTGGGTCGCGACGGCGACCGGCGGTTTCGTTGCCGCGGGCGGTTGCGCGCTTGGTTGCGCGGGCGGTTGTGTCGGTTGCGCGGGTGGTTGCGCGCTTGGTTGGGCGGGTGGTTGCGTCGGTTGCGCGGGCGCGGGCGTTGCCGTGATCACGCGCACAACTGTTGTTGGCGTCGCGCCACCTTGTCCGAGTAGTGAGCCGACATCGCACGCGAGCAGGGCGAGCGCGAGCAACATCAGAGGAATGATCTTTTTCATTTTTTCTCCTTGGGTGAATTTGGGGTTGATCAATTATTGCAAACAGCATATCAGACGAGCGTGAGTAAATCGTGAATTGGCATGGCGCGCCAAAAGGATGACGGCGATTATAGTCGGGCGCATCGTGTTGGTCAAGGGGGATGTAAAGTTAGTAGAGGCGAAGCATCCTGAGCGTAGTCGAAGCATCCTGAGCGTAGTCGAAGGATGCTTCGCCTCCACCTTTGACGCGCGCACTTACGCGGAGAACGCGCCGCGCACAAATTGCGCGAGATCGTTTTTGAGTTGTGCGAGCGAGGGCAGATGAATGTACATCATATGCCCGGCTTCGTAGTACGTCAGCGCGATATTTTTTTGCAAACTGGGATCGAGCCCCAGGTGATTGAACGTGTACTCGGTCGCAAAGTACGGCGTCGCAAAATCGTAATACCCGTTCGCGACGATGACGCGCAGATGCGGATTGAGCGTCATCGCTTTGCGTAGCGTTTCGGCGACGTTGACGAATTGATTTTCGTGATCGCCGTAACTCCACGGCTGAACGCGCGGCGTAAGAATTTCGTACGGCAAATCGGTTTCAAATTTCAATTCGCCGCGCACGTAATCGTTGAACGTCGCAGTGTACGGTCCAAGAATGTTCATCATACTCGGATCGTGTTCGAACTGTTCGCCGACCGCGTCGCGATCAATCCCTTTGAAACGACTGTCGAGCCGTCCGACCGTGCGCCGTTCATCGCGCAATAATTCTTTGGTGAACCGGAAAATTTCGATGCGTAAATTCGCGCGATCAATGTACTCGGCGGACAAGCCGGTGTAGCGCGCGAGTTTCATCGCGATTTGTACACGCGCGTCCGCGGGCAATGCCGCGCCTTGCGCGAGCGCGAGTGTGTACTCGCCGCGCGCGAATTGCTCGACCTCGCGCAAAGTCGCGCGCAAATCGCCTTGCAATTCCGGCGCGAGCCGTTGGTGATACCACGCGGTTGCGGTGTACGTCGGCAAAAATAAAACGTACGGCAGATCGTTGCCGACGGTGAAACGCGCGGTCGCAAAATTTAAAATGGACGAGACGAGCATAATGCCGTTCAAGTACATCCCGTGTCGTTCCTGCAAATAGCCGCTCAACCCGGCGGCGCGCGTCGTGCCGTAACTTTCGCCGATCAAAAATTTTGGCGATGTCCAGCGTTGATAACGCGTGGTGTACAGCCGGATGAAATCGCCGACCGAGTGAATATCTTTTTTGAAACCGTGAAACTCTTTCGCTTTTTCGCCGACAACCGCGCGGCTGTAACCGGTGCTGACCGGATCAATGAACACGAGATCGGTTTCAGCGAGAAGCGAGTACGGGTTGTCGGCGAGCCGGTACGGCGGCGGCGGCAAATCGCCGATGTCGGTCATCACAACGCGACGCGGTCCGAGCAATCCCAGGTGCAACCACACGGACGATGATCCCGGTCCGCCGTTGAACGAAAATGTGATCGGACGTTTCGCTTTGTCCGCGACCTCATCGCGCGTATACGCGATGAAAAAAATCGTCGCTTTGGCTTTTTCGCCTTCCGATTCGCCGGCTTTGTCGCCTTTCTTCTCCGCCTCCTCTTTCAAAACAATCGTGCCGCATGTTACCGTGTAGTTGATCGTTTGATCGCCGAGCGCAATGCTGTGTTTGGTTTCAACAATTTGATCTTGCGGTTCCGGTTTTTTCTCGTCACCGTTTTTGCGATTTTCTTTTTTCTCTTCGTCGGACATTTTTTCTCCGCGTTGTTGTCATTTCGAGCGAAGCGAGAAATCTCCAATAGGGTGCGCGAGACGCTTCGCGTCGCTACGCTCGAAAATGACAAATCAAAAATTGGGTTGACGTGATTATAGCACAAGCGCGGCGCGATGAAAAACAAAATTGCCCCGCGCGTTTCGGCGCGGGGCAATCGAAAACCATGTTATGGAACGGTAACGTAATCGTCGAGGAATGAACGCGAGGTTGCGGTATCGACGCGGAAACCAAACCCCGCGCCTTTGCAATTCGAGTTCAACACGAACGAGTTGACCGCGACAATCACTTTGCCATTCGCGCCAGTGTGGAACACCGGTCCGCCCGAATCGCCAAAGCAAGTGCCGCCCGAGCCGCCGTGTCCCAATCCTGGGTTGCTCGAATAGTGAATGTTGTACCCGTCGGTGAGCGCGCTGTTGAGGTTGATCAAACTGACGGTGCCAACCATGCGTTCGCGAATTGCGGATTGACGCGGCTTGACCGATTGCAAACCGTACCCGACGACAGTAAATTCAACATTTTGCAAACCGCGTTGCTTGGCGAGTGAATTGAGATAATTCGCCGGGGCGAGTTGACCGTAGGGACCGGGCAATGATTGATTTAGCACGACGACGCCAACATCATGCGTGTTGGGAATCGTGAGACCGCCATTCCAACCGGGATGTGGAACCGGCGTGCCGGATGCATCGCCGGTGCAAGGATAGCCGGTTTTGCCGGTGCAGGATGTGCCTGAGCCGCCCCAGTTACCCAACGCGACGGGACCTGCGGCAAACCAAACGACCGCTTTCACCGCGGGCGATTCGGTGCAGTGCGCGGCAGTCAAGAACACGTTCGATGAAATCAACGTGCCGGTGCAACGCCACAGTGGAACATTATTGGCGTCGTGAAAACTAACCAAGCCGACATACGGATGTCCATTGCCATCCGGTTGACCGTACTGCACGGCGGCGGCGGGTGAAACAATCGCGAGCATCAACACTGCCGCGATCGCGAACACGAACAATTTGGTACGCATGAAACTTTCCTCCAAAGATTTTTAGTGTCGTTTATTCGCGTGCATAAAATTCGATTGCGTTCCGGCATCACCTCCATTTTGAAATGATCAATCGCGCGGCAAATAAAAAAACCGCGCCACTCGCATTGAGTGACCACGGTCGGTTACGCCATTGGCTCCCCCTGGCTCACGGCGTCCATTCTCAAGCCAGGATTCATCGCACCCGTCGCGAAAGGCAGATTGTTTTGCGCCGCCAAGATACCCATATTGCGCGCGCGCGTCAAGAGGAAAAGAGTTAAACTTTCCTATGACTGAAAAAAAGAGCGGACGCGCCGCGCCAAAAATACATTTTGGAATGTTGAATTTAGGCATATCTAAACGCCCTTAGGCGCCCCTTGACAACTCTAAATAGTTTGCGTATAATAACAGCGTAAATTTCAGGGAGAAGAATCTGTGTCAGTCAAACCGGTAATTGAACCCAATGCGATTTATTCGCGCGAAGAAACCGCGCATCTGTTAGGGATCAGTCTCACGACGCTCAAGCAACTCATTCGAGCGGGGCATCTCGTCGTGAGTCAACCCCTTGGGCTACGCCGTGTCTTTATCAAAGGCGCGAGTATTTTGGAGATGATGGATCGCACCGCCGTGCCGATGGCGCGCGGCGCGTTGAATTTGGTAGATGAACCGAGAACTGGCATACCGTCGTTGCGAGTTACACCGCTAGCACCACAATCACAGACAGTTTGGCACTCTAATAATTTGGCTTTACGCGTTGAACGAGGAACGAGCGCGCGCCGCGCCATCGGCGCGGGAAATGGAAATAAAATTTCTCGCGGACGTGATGGCGCGAGTCGCTGAATTTTCCAGCGTTTGACTTGTCAAGCGTAAAGCCAATCAAAATGGTTTTACGCTTTTTTATTTTGTTGGACAAATTGGAAATTTGTCCAACGGAGGCGAACGCGATGGAAAAAATCAAAACAATTGTGTGCATGCACGATTACTCAGACGCCGGACTGGCGCGCATTTTCGCGCAGATCGATCTGTTGCACGATCTCGCGTCCGAAGGACGTTTGAGCGAAGCGACTTGGCTTCGCGCGTCCGATGTGATCGGCTGGCTCGAAGACATTATCTTCACCGCCGAAGAAACGATTCGCGAAATTGACGCGCACGCGTTCTCGATCCAAGCGTTCATTGATCGCCGCGATCAAATGGGTGATCGTCCGGCAGTGTAACGCGAATTTCTGTAATGCAAATTTTCAATTTGCGATCCGAATGAGCCGATGCGACCAGGGGTGTCGCGCGCCAGTCGCGCGATAGGTGTTGGCTCAAAAAAATGGGGCGGCTGAATCAGCATCAGCCGCCCCGATTTTTTTCAGCGCGCGCGATTGAGTTAAGGCGGAGTCACGCCGAACGTAGCGAGCCAGGTCAAATCATCCGTGCGATCCACACGGTACACGCCGCCGGTGCCGGCGCAGTTACCATTCTTGCCGAACGAGGTAACGCCGCCGATCACGTTCGATGACCCGATAAAGTTCGGTCCACCGGAATCGCCAAAGCAGGTGCCGCCAGTCGAGGCATTGTTCGACAGCAAAACCGAAAAATCACCGACGAAGCCAGGCACATTGATCTGGATCAGTTTGGGATGCGCGACCATTCGCACGCGTTGCGCGACGTTCTTCCACGCCGCGGCAGTCGGGAAACTTTGCTGAAGCCCATAGCCGACCGCGGTAAAAGTAACATCCTGCTTGCCGCGCTGGGTCTTGAGCGCATCGAGTTGATTCAACGCGGGCAACACGCCGTACGTGGACATGCTCTTTGGTGCATCCAACACGACGACGCCGAGATCGTACAGGAAGAACGCGTTGGGATTGTACTGCGGATGCGTGGACGGTGTTCCGCCAACCTCTCCGGTGAATGGATAGCCGTTGCCCGGTCGCCCGGCATCTACATCAGCGGCAAACCAAATTTCAACGTGCGCCGCGGGCGATTCGGTGCAATGCCCCGCCGTGAGAAAGAGCGTCGGCGAAAGCAGAGTGCCGCTACAGCGCCAGAGTGGATTGCCAGACGCGTCTTGCGCGACCATCAATCCGACGTACGGGTGACCATTGCCATCCAGTTCGCCATCCGTGATCGCCGCCGTTGGCGCGACCATAATCAGCATCAACACGACGACCGCGATCAGCGCGAAAATTTTAGTACGCATTTTTTCCTCTCCTGAAAAAATTGGGTGGGTTGCGCGGTCAGCGGCGCGCGCCACTGACCGCGCGATTTTTTTACGGGCGATCAATCGCGAACGTTGGCGATGTCCAGGTTTCCCAGTGTGCGGGATTGTTGTCATCGCCTAACGCTTTGAGGACGGACAATTTGAAATAGTACTGTCCATCCGGCACAGTGTAAGATTTGTTGCCACCTTTGGTCGTGCCATCCCAGGCATACGCAAAGAACGATGTCGAGGTGCTATTGCGTCCGTGGTACTCCAGATCAAATGCGCGATGCCACGGCTTGTTCGTCACCGCTTCGAACACTTCGACGCGCAAACGCCGAACCTGGTGATCGAGGTGCACGAGGATGAACGGAGTTTGGCTCAGACCTGGTGCGAGCGTAAAGACCGCGCCCGGGGTCGTGTGGACACCGTACGATCCGCCGCCAAAACATTCGCTCCCGCGCAAGATTCCCGGCGCATTGCACGCGCTCAATCTGCCGAGATACGGGAAGCCGGCGGTCAACACCGGGATTGCTTGATAGTCGCCTTTGAATCCGGCATACGGCACACGATACACTTGTCCACCGCTTTGCGGGGTTAAGACGACATAGCCGCCATACAAGCTCTTGTCCGCAAGCGCGGCAGGCGCAGTGATCGTTACGTTCACCGAAGCGGTCCCGCCGGCTGGAACTGTGACACTTGCCGCACTGAACGCAACCGTCGCGTACTCGGCGAAGAACGCCGGTGTGAATGTATTCGGTCCGGTCGCGAGCGCGCCCTGGTGCGAAAGATCGTACGTGATCGTCGCGTTCGATTTGTTCTCGATGGTCAAGGTGCGCGTTTGCGAACCGGCTTGGCTTTCGCCCAAGGCGAGTTTGCCCGGCTCGATCTTGGTCGTCGCGAGAATCGCGTCGTCAATGTCGAGCATCCCCGCGCCTTGCCGGTGCGCGTTGTCCAATCCTGCCGGTGTGCCGACGCGCGGTTTCGGATCCGCGCTATTTTGCAAAATCGTTCGCACGATTTGCGATGGCGTATTCGGTTTTGCTTGCAACAACAACGCGACCGCACCCGCGACGTGCGGCGACGACATCGAAGTTCCGCTGATCGTTGTGTAGCCGCCTTTTTCAAGTGGATAGGTCGAGCGGATCAATCCACCCGGCGCGCCAATGTCCGGCTTGAAACTCAGATCTGCCGCAAGTCCGTACGAACTGAACGACGAGATCTGTCCACCGGTGGGATTTAGCGAACTGAATGCCTGGGCTGTCCAGGTCAGTGTTACCGCACCCGCGGCGATGCGATTGTTAATCAACACACCTTCCGTGTCGGAAATCGCGACGACCGGGATTGTGATTGGCGGTGTGCCGGCAACGGTTGGACTAAAACGCCCGGCAGAATTGTTGTAGAGGACAACTGCCGCGGCTCCGGCGTTTTGTGCGTTCAACGATTTTACGTAGAAAGTACATGTCCCGCGTCGAATCAGTACGGCTTTACCAGCCAAACTACCGGCGGGCAACGCACTGCACCCGTCGTTCGCGGTTGTGGGTGTTCCGGTTTTTGCCATCGGCAAATTGCCGGCGAGCGGCGCGGGCGGCGCGCCGGTTGCGTTCGCATAACCGATTAGGGTATTGTCCGGCGAAATCGAGAACGCGGCGAGATTGACGTGCGTGTTATCAAACGACGCAACACCAATCACTTTGCTCCCAACACCTGGCGCACCCGCGGCATACAAACCACTCGTGCCCGAGTTACCGATTGATGCGACAACGACGACGCCTTTGTTCACGAGACGATCACTCGCCTGCGCGGTGGGATATTGGGGCCACTGGAACGACGACCCGATGCTCATATTCAACACTTGCATTTGATCCGCGAGCGCGCGTTCCATCGCCGCGATCATAATGTCCGCGGTGGTCGAGCCCTCGCAACCAAACACGCGATACGCGCCGAACTTGACACCTGGTGCGACGCCCTTCACCGCGCCGTTCGCGCCGATGATCCCGGTAACGTGCGTGCCGTGTCCGTTGCAATCATCAGGATTCGCGTCCGGCACTGGCGTGGGATTGTAGAGAGCAGAAGATGGATCAGCGTTAAACGCGTCGCCCACAAAATCCCAACCTGTGAAGACACGACAGTTGGGACCAAAACAGCCGCCGAGATCGGGATGATGATAGTCAACGCCAGTGTCCATCACCGCGACGCGAATGCCCGCACCGGTAAATCCCAGCTCCGTTTGCGCGATGTCCGCACCGGTCATTGCTAACGCCGTCGCGAGATCAGGCACCGGTTGCGTCGGCGGCACTGAAAAGGTCACGACCGGATAGATCGCTTTGACGCCATCAATCCGCGCGAGCGTTCAATCCTGCGCCGCGCGCCGCGTTGCGAAAATTCACTTTCTCTTGGCGCACGGTATTCAAATTTGATCCATCTGCCGTTGGCGCACTGCTCAATTCGACAAACCACAGCGACGCCGTTTCACTCGATCCCAGCACAGTCTGATCCAGCGCGATGGGCGCGGGTGAATCGTTGGGCGACGCCGCGCCCTGCACGCTCACCGGGATCACGCTGAGCAAAATCAAAATCACTAACGTTCCACATACACGCAGTATGTGTTTCATACAAACCCCTCCTCAAAAATTTGGATCGGTTGGGCGTTTCAAATCTACGATTGAATGTCTGTGGATCACCTCCTTTTTTTTTGAATGTGCCAGACCGTCGAGATCGAAAAATCTCAATAGTCTGGTGAGCGATCAATTTCCTAGACTGTGCGGCACAAACACCGTGGCGAATTTTGTTGTTACATTTCCGCACGCGTCGGTCGCGCGATACGTGATCGTATACGTGCGCCCCGCGCCGGTGCCAGAGCGTTCTGCGCGCAGTTGAAATTCAAAACTGTTCCCGATCACAATATCGTTCGGCGCATCGCCATCGCCCAAACCATTGTCCGGTTCGTTCGCGGTAACCGAAACAAACGTGATCGTCGGACTTGCCGTTGCATTGTCCGTTGCTTTAACATTCGCCTTGACAGTTACGTATTGATGCAGAGGGGGCCACAGTGTGTTCGGCGTCAGTTTGATTTCGAGCGCGGGCGGCGTCGCATCCACGCACATAAACGCGACCTGGGGATCGTGATCGCTCGCGCGCGCCACAAATTCCGCGTTGACGTGCACCACGTCGAGCACGCGCGGACGACCATAGATCGCGTTGCTGACCAGGATGTGATCGAGCGTTTGCGAGTTGCCATCAAAAACGTACGTGTAGCGTTCGTTCTGCGGCAAGGTTTCGATCAGCGCGTTGAGCGGCGCGCTTTTGATCGTGGCGAGCGGATTTGAAAATTCGAAATCGTTGAGATCCCCCAGCACGATCACATTCGCGTTCACGTTTGCCGCGAGAATCGCCGCGACGAAATTCCTGACGACGGTCGCTTGCTGAACGCGTTGTGTTTCTGATGAAAGAATCGGCGGTTGGAAATGTCCAAAGAGCGGTTGATCGCCGCCTTTGGAATTCCAATGATTCGCGATCACAAACACCTTGTCGCCTTTGAACATAAATTCGCCGGCGAGCGGTTTGCGGCTTGTGTTGAACGCGGCGTTTGCCGGATCAATCCTGCCGGGACTGAAAGTGAGTTGCGTTGTGCTTAACGTGCCGGTGATCGCGGTTGAATTGGTCGCAGTTCCGCCGGGACGATCCACAAACGCGAGACCGCGATCGGTGCGGAACATAAAGCCGACGCGAATGTTACCACCAGGTTCGCCGCCGTCTTGATCGTCCACCGGGTTGATCTGGCGGAATTGATACGCGGGACCACCAGCACTCGAAATCGCGGCGATCAACTGATTGAACGTCGTCGTCGCATCCACAACCGCGTCGTTCGTCGCGCCGTTGTTGTCTTGAATTTCTTCGACCGCGATCAGATCGGGCGATTTCAAATTGTTGACGACGATGTTCGCAAGCGCGCTGAACTTGGATGGCGGATCACTCGGATCGAGATTCTCGACGTTGAACGTCGCGACGCTGAGTTGATGCGCGGGCGCAGTCGCGGCAGATTCCGGCGCGAGTCCGCCGGCAATCGTCGTGAGCGCTTGCGTGATTTGTAATTTGAAATTGCCGAACGAGTAATCCATCACGCCGACGATCACCGCGAAACGATCATTCACATTCGCGTTCGGGGTGTTGAGAATTTCATTGTCAATGAAGACGCGTTCCGGGTTAAAGTCGTTCGCGCGGATCACGATGCCGCCGCGCGCGGTGCGAACACTCGCGCTTGCGCCGTTATCGCCGAGCACCGGAATTTCACCGAACGAATTGCGCGGACCGGTCGCCACCGCGTTGTTGATCTGCACGCGCATCCCTTCGAGCGATTCGTAGAAATCAATCCCATCGGTGTTCACGTCGAAACTGCCGCTCGTCTCGACATCGCCGGTCGCGTCGTCGTCAATCACCATCGCCGGCGGAACGCGTCCGCCCGTTCCGATGATCGTCGGCGCGGGTAGCGGATTGCCGGACGAAAGCACGGTTACGGTGCGACCTGGGTTGTCAATCTCGGTTGTTGTGAGATTCGTTGCGCTTGCGCCCCCGGGACGAAATTCTTTGACCGTGCCGCTGACCTGGACGGCATCACCCGAATTCACAGTAGGCGCGGAATTTGTAAAGACGAACAACCCTTCTGATGTCGCGGGATTGCCGTCGGGATTTGGGTCTTGAATGTAAAAACCATTTGAACGTTTGGCGATAACAATTCCGGTCGTCGTAACGAGTTGATTGTTCTTGGGCGAGAGGTGACTCGCGCCTTGAATGTCGTGAATCGCGCTGAGTGGTGGAATGATCGTTACGTTGAGCGAGCAGGTGCCGGTTTGCGGCGTCGCGTTGTTATTCGTCGCGGTAACTTGAACCGCGTAACTGCCCAACGGAATTGTGTTGCCGATGTTGACAACGGCGGTCGCGGTGCCGCCAATCGCCCCCGCCGGAACCAAGCCGGTTAGATTGATCGTGCCAGGCGCGGGCGAAGGGGTAACACTGTTGATCAAAAAGTTGATAACGATACCATCCGCATCACTTGCAGTAACGGTGCGCGTCGCGCTCGTGCCTTGCGGAACGGACATTGCCGGTCCGCAAGTCGCAAGCACCGGTGCGTTACCACCGCACGGATTGAGTGGCGACGCGGTGTTGCGTGGTGTGGGTGCACCGACCGCGAAATCCGTGGCATTGTTGTCGGTGTCGGTACAACCATTGCCCGCGCGCAACGCGGCAGTCGTGTTCGACAATGCCGGCGTGGGCGCGCCCTCGAAAAAGTTTGCGCCATCGTACCCGACAAGATCAACGATCAGCGCGAGTTGCGCGGGCGAACAGGGTGTCGAGCCGCCGTTGCAACCAAGTGAAACTGCCGAACTCACCAGCGCAACCTTGCCGCCGGTCGCGCTCATCGCAATCGGTGTTGCATCAGTGACATCGGGAGTCGGCAGAGGCGCGCCGACCGCCGCTTGGCTTGCTTCTTGGATTAACAAGTATTGACCGGGAGCAAGTGAGAGAGCAGGCAATTCGGTAATTTGCGTGCTCGTCGCGCCAAAATTACCCGTGCCGGTTGCGCTCGCGTACTGCACCGACCAGCCGCTCAATGAAACAGTCGTCGTGCCGCGATTGAACAACTCGATGAAATCGTTGCGAAGTGGCGCGCCGGTATTCCCGCCACCACCGTACACTTGGCTGATCACAATGTTGGGCGATACGGCTTGTACGGCAGGTGTATACGATCCGTTCAATGCGACGATGCACGCGAGAACTAGAATGAAAAGCGTGATGAAACGAGGGCGATCACGACGCCAGGGAAATCTCGACATTTCGATCTCCTTACAAAATCTGCAAAATGAATTCAGCCGGGCAAGTCGCAGGCACGCCAACTTGCACGGCTGAATTGCAAAACAGGACTAGGGTGTAACCGCGTTGATTACTACATCGCCCGATCCGATTGTGATGTTCGTATCGGTTCGCACGAACATGTTGCCCAAGAGCACGCGTCCTGCCGCCGGAGCGGAAGATGCAGTAACTGTTCCTGGCACAACCCAGGATGCGCCGGCGGGACGCAATGCGTTCGCATCGGTTACGCTCACCGAGCCGAATGCCGCGTTGGTAAAGACATCCACGTACTGGTACGATGTCGTGCCGGCTGGGACGGCAAACCCGTCAATCAGCACGAGCCAATTGCCAGCCGCCGGATTGGCAATCGTCACCGATTCTTCCGAATCGCCATCCGCGCTTTGTCCAACGAGCACACACGGTCCGCTCGTGCAGTTGTACACGAACAGATCGAGGTCTGCCGCCGGATCGGATGGACTGCCAATCGTCGCGCGTAGTGAGGTTGAGCCGGCTGTTACGACGATGGGGTACGTTTGTTGCGCGAGATTCGCGATGGTGAATGTCCCGCGTCGCGCACTGCCAAGCGCGCCGCCACCAACCGCGCGTCCCGTGAACGGTCCAAACAAATTGGTAAGTGTGTACGATCGCGCGAGCGGCACACCACTTGTTGCCGACGCGATCACATCTGGGTTCGGCGCGACGCTCGCGCCCAGGATCGAAGCGGTCAACGTGAACGCCGCGTTTGCCGCGTCCGATGTGCGCCGCGCCTCGACGGTCACTTCCCACACGCCGGCTTGCGGATTGGTCGTCGTGCGACTCAACGCGCTTGCTGGACAAGTTGTGGGCGCAGTCGCGGAGGGGCAATAGTTCGCGGTGCTGGCATTCGAGTCAATGCTGACGCCGTACGGGTGAAAGCGCAAAAAGCGCACTTGCCCCGTGCCGGCGGCAAGCGATGGTCCGCTCAAATCTACTTTGAACGCCGGGGTGCCGGCTGGGACGCGGAAAAAGTAACTCGTCGTTTGATTGCGTCCGATCGTTCCGGACACACTGACGGTGTAACCGTTGCCCGCGTTAAACACATGCGGCGCGATCACGACATTCATCGTTTGATAATCAATCCCGGCAGTGCTGGGATCATCCAGGTTGAGAATCGCCGAATGGACGCCCGCCGATGTTGCATTGATCGTTACCGGGAAATTGACCGGCGTGTTTGCGGGCAATGCGATTGAGCCGGCGGAACTGAATGTGCCATCGTTGCCAATCCAACTCACGTTGTACGTGATTGGTTGCGCTCCGCCTTTGGTGCGCGTGAATTTGTACGTGCGAACGTAACTCACGCCAACATTCACGCCTTCGCGATCATGAATTCCCACGCCGACATTCGGCGTCGCAAGAAAACCGGTTAGCACCGTGTTTACCGGCACCGACGATGAAATCTCCGACAGTTTGATGTTGGTCTTGAGCAAATTCCATGCGGCACCCACGTTGATCAAACCGTTGCCTTGCTCGTACGCCTGATAACGCCCGGTGAGAAAGCGCGCGGACGAGATCATCGCTTGGCGAATCTGCGCGGGCTGTTTCTGAACGTTCGCTTGTTTTGCCGCACTGACCAACAATGCCGCCGCGCCTGCCGCTTGCGGCGATGCCATCGAGGTTCCATTGAACATCGCGTACCCGGGTGGTAAAACGTACGTGCCGCCAACGGGTTGACCCGGTTGCCACGTCGGCACTGTTGAAATTGCCGAGCCAGGTGCAACAAAGCTTGGCTTGAATCCGCCATCCTCGCGTGGACCGCGTGATGAAAAGCCGTGCATGTTGTCCATGTGAGTTGAATCGGAACCGTAATTCTTCTGCCAACTGTCTTTGCTGATATACGAGCCGACGCTCATCACTTGGGTCGCAACAGACGGATCGCCGACCGTGTTAAGTCCCGAGCCGCTGTTGCCCGCGGAGATGAACATCTGCACGTTCGATTGTTCGATCAGCCGGTTGTAAATGACGGCGCGCGTATTGTTGCCGTCGTTGAGCGATGGTAGACCGCCGATGGACATATTGATCACATCCACGTTGCTCTGCTTCGCCGCGTAGATCATTCCTTCGATCAACGCGCTCGCGGTGCAACCCGCGACGAACAAGCAGACGCGCACCGAAACAAATTTCGCGCCGGGCGCCGCGCCGGACATTGCGCCGCCGAACAATTTGTTGCCGCCGACGATGCCCGCAACGTGCGAGCCATGCGAGCCGGACACGATGCCGATGTTGACGAACTTGTTTTTGCCATCGGTCTGCACGACAAAAGGAACGGCTTCGCGAACTGCAGTCGCGCCATTGTCAGTACCGAAATATCCAACATCCTTGTTGACTTTGTAATCGGTCATTGCGAGTTCGCCGGCAAAATTTTTATCGGCGTTCGCATCCACCCAGACTTTGTTATCTGAGGTTCGCCAGAGGATGGCAAAGTTTTGATTGCAAACCCCGTTACGGTTGATGTCCGCTCCGCTACAGGTCGCGCCAAACGCAGGTCCGTACTCACTACCGGCACCTAAATTCGCTTCGTTAAAGACGCCAAAGCGGAACGAGCCATTTGCCGGTACACCGGTATAGGTGACGCTATTCGCCGTGAACGATCCACCGGCAACGTTGACTTGGGTTGCCATGTTGATCCACGTTGGATCGCCATCGGTGAGTGGATCGGTGAACGTGACCCAATCCACAATCTTGCGCTCATTGGTGCTGGTTGTCTGCAAACTGGGATGATGTAGGTCAATGCCGGTATCGAGAATTCCGACGACCACGCCGCGACCATCCCACGTTGGGTTCGCCGCCATAAATTGCGACGCGCCCGTGTCACCAATGGGCATGTAAGGATTGTTGTTGGGCGTGCCAGCACCCGGCGCTGTTTGAGGCGTTACCGGTTGCACGCCTTCGGGACGCGGGTCCGGCAGTGGCAAGAGTTCATTCAATTCGACGGTTAGAACACCGGCTAACGCCGCAATGGCTTGAACCTGATTAGGCGATACCGTCGCGCGAAGATAATCGAGAGTGTCCTCCCGATAATTCACAGTGCCGCCGAGTCCCGCAATGTTGCCAGCAACCGTGTTGTTCGAACCGGGCTTTGAGGCGACCAAGATGCTGACGGTGGGTTGTCCTTGCGCGCGCGCGGATGCTAACAATTCGCGGGTGCGTTTGGATAGTTTGGTCCCGCCATCCGCAAACACGCCGGAAGCCGGAAGCAAAAGAACAAGCGCGATCACCAAAACGACGAGCCATCGCAAAGCGATGTGTTTCATACGAGTCTCCCTCCTGAGGATATTTGGTAACTGATGTTACGCAAACATTCTGAACGGAGTCGAAGCCATTCTTCGACTGTGTTCTGCTTCGCTCGCTCCGCCCAGGGTGCGTAAAGTGAGTTGGTAAAACAAATTGGTTGAGATCGTCTGCTTGATCGAGTATGGGCGGCATCACCTCCTTGCAAAAATTGGAAATAAAAAACCGTGTCCACATTTTTTGAATTGTGGTCACGGTCGGTTACGCCATTCGCTCCACCTGATTCGCGGCGTCCATAATTCAATCAGGTTTCATCGCGCCCGTGAAAAAATTTGGTTGGAAATTTTGCAGAGGAAAAAATAAAACCGTGTCCGCAAACTTCGCGGCACGGTCGGTTACGCCATTCGCTCCACCTGGGTTGAGGCGTCCAAAACGAACTGCCAGGTTTCATCGCGTCCGTGCGATCATCAGTCATCGCTGACTGAATTCTCGATTCTGATTATATGCTCAATGCGCCTGCGCGTCAATGCCCGGCGCGCAGTGATGGTAACAAGAAGAGCGTTCCGTGCGGATAGAAAATACATTCGGCGCGATAAAGCGCGAAAATTTTTCGATGCAACCTTGCTTCACTTGAGGTTAAAAAACGTTTCGCTCTTACTTGATATACGCACTCGCGTAAATTCGATTTTAACTCGAATGATTTGATTTTTGTCTCTAGTTAAGGTAAGATACGCCCCGATGATGACACGCCTCTCAAATTTTTGCGACCAACTCCTCGAAGCCGGCTGGCTCGCGGCGTTAGTGATCGCGCCGCTCTATTTCAACATTTATTCCAGCCGCGTGTTTGAACCCGACAAGGCAAGTTTATTGCGTTCGCTCGCGCTCGCAATGATCGCCGCGTGGATCGTGCGCCGGATCGAAGCCGGTTTTTTGCGCGCGCCACTCGGCGCAACGCTTCGCGCGTGGACGCGCGAAAATCCGCTCCTCTTGCCAACGCTCGCGATTTTGCTGGCGTATCTCCTCGCGACGATTTTTTCGGTCGCGCCGAACGTGAGTTTTTGGGGTTCGTATCAACGCTTGCAAGGCACGTACTCGACGTTTTCGTACATCGTGATTTTTTTGATTGCGGCGAGCTCGCTACGTACGCGCGCGCAACTCTACCGCGCGATCAACACCGCGATCATCACGAGTTTCCCAATCGCGTTTTACGGATTGCTTCAACACTATGAAATCGATCCACTGCCCTGGGGCGGCGACGTTACCGTTCGCATCGCCGCGAATATGGGCAACTCGATTTTTGTCGCGGCGTACTTGATTATGACCGTGCCGCTCGCGCTCGCGCGTTGGCTTGAAACGCTCGCGCGCGTTACGCGTGAATCATCCGCGCGCGTCGTGGTGATCGCGTTCACAACGCTCGCGCTGATCGCGTTGAGCGCATTGTGGTTTTTCAATTTCATGTACGGCGTCCTGTTTGTGTTTGCATTGTTCGCGCTCGCGATCAGCGCGGCATTGATCGCGCAACGCGATCTGCGCGATGCGCTCGTAATCGCGACCTACACGCTCATTCTCGCGACGCAAGTGATCGCGATTTTCTTTAGCCAAAGTCGCGGTCCACTGCTTGGCTTGTTCGGCGGAGTGTTTGTCTTTGTCGTGCTGTACGCGCTCGCGCGGCGCGCGCGGCGCGTTGCGCTGGGAATGATCGGTCTCGCGGCGATTGGCTTTATTTTTCTCGCGATGTTCAACTTGCCCAATTCGCCGTTCGCCGCGCTCAAGAGTGTGCCGTACGTCGGTCGACTCGGGCAAATTTTCGATGTCGAACCGGGCGGCACCGGGCGCGTGCGCGAATTGATCTGGGAAGGCGCGTTGCAACTGGTTCTGCCGCACGCGCCCTTGTGGTCGCCGACAACCGGCGATGACGCGCTCAACCCGGTGCGCCCGCTCATCGGCTACGGTCCCGAAACGATGTACGTCGCGTTCAATCCATTTTATCCGCCGGAACTTGGGCGCACGGAAGCGCGCAACGCGTCGCCGGATCGCGCGCACAATGAAACATTCGACGCGCTCGTTACGACCGGCTTGTTCGGCTTTGCGGCGTACATTTTATTGTTCGTTTCTATTTTTTACTTTGGACTCAAGTGGCTGGGATTGATCGCGACACCCGGCGAACGCAACGCGTTCATCGCGTTGTGGCTCGCCGGCGGTTTTTTGTCCGCGCTGATTTTTGGCGCGGCGCGCGGCTGGAATTACATCGGCGTCGCACTACCCGCCGGAATGATCCTGGGCTTTTTTGTTTTTCTGGTTGGCGATGCCATCCACGCCCTCCCCCGTGAAACGGGGGAGGGCTGGGGTGGGGGACGCGCGCTGTGGCTCACCGCGCTGATCGCCGCGCTGATCGCGCACTTTATCGAAATTCACTTTGGGATCGCGATTGTCGCGACGCGCACATATTTTTGGTTTTACGCGGCTCTGCTTGTCGTGATCGGAATGAATCGGTTAGAGCAACCCGCGCCGGTCGCGCCCGCGCCAGCGAAAATCGCGCCACCCGAGTCGGTGGAAGATGCGCGCGCAATCGCGCGGCGGCGCAAACGTCGCCCCGCCGCGCGCCCGGTTGAGCGCGCGCGCGCGGAAAATGAATTGTCGCCCGCGCCCGTGCTCGCGTGGACGATGCTCGCGTCGCTCGTCCTGGTTACGCTCGCGTACGAATTCGTCGTCAATCAAACTGGCTTGCCGAGCGCGTTCGCCGCGCTCGAACGCGCGCTGTTGTACGATAAAGCGAATAATTTTTCGCTCGGCGTGCTCTTGTTGTTTGTGCTGACCTGGATCGTGATGGGCATTATCGGGTTGAATGAAGAACTGCCGCGCGTCGGCGTCTCGCGCGATTCCTGGTTCATCACGCTCGCGTTGTATCTGATCATTTCGCTGACGGTGTGGGTGTGGTTTGTGTTGTTGCAATTGCGCCCGCTGACCCAGGTCGGCGATTTGACGAACACGTACATTCAATTGTTGGCGCAGTACTATCTCGCGCTTGGGTTACTCGTTGGCGCGCTCGCGTTCGCGCTCGCGGCGGCGACGCGCGCGCAACCATCCGCTGGCTTTGCGCCGGCGAGTTTGATCGTCGCGCCGTTTCTCGCGATTGCGCTCGGCGTGATGATCTATGCGACGAATTTTGCCGGGGTGCAAGCGGACATTTATTACAAAGCCGGCAATAATTATGACGCGGTGGGGCAATGGGAGCGGAGCATTGACGCGTATCAACGCGCGTTGCAATTACAACCGGTGCAAGATTTTTACGCGCTCTTTTTAGGACGTTCGTATCTCGAAGCCGGGCGCGCGACCGGCGAGCCCAAATTGCGCGCGGCAGATCTCGAGGCGAGCGAACGAATGTTGTTGACCGCGCTCCGCATGAATCCGCTCAATACGGATCATTCGGCGAACCTTGCGCGCCTCTTTCGCTTGACCGCGACGATGACCGACAACGCGACCGAACGCGCGACGCGTTTGGAAAAATCGTCGCGCTATTACGCGGACGCGATCAAACTCAGCCCGAACACCGCGCATCTTCGCAACGAGTGGGCGTTGACAGACTTGTTGATGGGCGACCGCGCCAAGATGCGCGAACAACTCGACATTTCATTCAAACTCGACGCGCGCTTCGCGCAAACCTATTTGTATTCGGGCGAGTATTATCGCGAGTCGGGCGATATGACGCGCGCGGCGGATGAGTACTTGAACGCGCTCGCGCTCGATCCCGCCGTCCTGTCTGATCCGAGCGGCGCGCCACTGCCGGATCCGTTTGAAGTGCTCGTGCGTCCCGAACTCGCGCCGCGCGCGATCAGCGCGTATTCCGCCGCGCTCGAAAAAAATCCGCGTCAATTGTCCGCGCGTTTGGCATTGGTCGAATTATACAAACGCACCGGGCAACCCGAACTCGCGCGGCGCGAACTTGAACGCGCCGTCCAAGCCGCGCCGAATGATCCGAACGCACATCTCTCGCTCGTCAATCATCTTTCGCAAGCCGGGCAGATTGACAGCGCGGTAACCGCGATGACGCGCCTGCTCGAATTGTATCCGCCGACCAGTCCCGAATCGCCGCGCTTGCAAGAATTTCTCAAGCAGTTGCAAAATTTACAACGCGCGATCCAACTCGCGAAAAATGCGCCGAACGACGCGAACGCGCAACGCGCGGTCGCCGCGATTTGGAAAGCGCGCGGGCAACCGCAATTCGCGATCCCGGTGTACGACGCGATCGCGCATCTCGCGCCGAACGATTACGACGCGCTGAAAAATCTCGCGCTGTTGAACGCGCAGACGAATCAATTCGACGCGGCGGAACGTGCGCTCGCGCGCGCCGCGACGCTCGCGCCGGACAATGAAAAAGCGATGTGGCAAAATGTGCAAGCCGCGTTGAATTCGCTCAAGCAAAAACAATTCGCGCCCGCGCTCAAATCCGCGCAAGCCGCGCTCGCGCTCGCCGGCGACGCGGACAAACCTGCGCTTCAAGCGTTCGTCGCGTATTTGCAAGACCAGGTCGCCGCGAAAAAATAGACTTTATCGGAAAGTAAGCGTTCAGCCCCATCCGTCATTGCGAGCGGTTTTTGCGAAGCAATCTCCGACTTGGTCGATCCGGACTTGCAACGCGGAGATTGCTTCGTCGCAAAAACCGCTCCTCGCAATGACACCTGAACGGTTACATCGGAAATAAATGAATTGATGTGGCGCGGGCTCGCAGAGCGTAGCCCGCATTCGGCGGCTTGGAAAAGCCGCGCCACGTTATTTCCGATAATGTCTAATAAGCGCGCGAAATGACATGCTTGTGCAATCCGCAATCCGAAGATGTCTAATTTTCTTTTGATCTTTGCCGCCGCGCTCGTGTGCGCGATTGGCGCGACGCCGATTGCGCGCCAGGTCGCGTTGCGGCTCGGCATCATCAACGAACCGGCGGGCAATCGGTTTTCGAACAAACGGATTCCGATGCTCGGTGGCATCGCGATGTACGCCGCATTCATTATCGCGGTGTTATTGTTCGCGGAGCAATTTTACATTTCGCAAATGCTCGGCATTCTCGTCGGCGCGACCTGGGTTTCGTTTCTCGGCATTTGGGATGACCGCAAAATGTTGAACCCGCTCGCGAAATTCGCCGGGCAAATTTTCGGCGCGCTGATTTTGATACTGACCGGCGTGCAAGTTGAATTTTTGCATCAACCGGTGCTCAACGCAGGGGCAACGATTGTGTGGGTGCTGGGCATTACGAATGCGATCAATTTTTTGGATAATATGGACGGCTTGTCCGGCGGCGTCGCGGCAATCGCGGCGTTCTTTTTTCTCGCGCTCGCCGCGCTGAACGGACAAATCCTGGTCGGCATGCTCGCGGCGGCGATGCTCGGCGCCGCGCTCGGATTTTTGTTGTACAATTTCAACCCGGCAACAATTTTTATGGGCGACGCCGGTTCGCTCTTTATCGGATTCATTCTCGCGGCAATCGGGATCAAACTGCGCTTCCCGGCGAACACCGATCTCGTAACCTGGATGGTGCCGGTGTTGGTGCTCGGCTTGCCGATTTTCGACACGACGCTCGTAACGCTTTCGCGTTTGCGCCGCCGCGTGCCAATTTACGTCGGCGGCAAAGATCACACCTCGCATCGGCTCGTGCAATTTGGATTGTCGCCGCGCGCGTCCGTCCTGGTTTTGTATCTCGTTTCTGCCGCGTGTGGCGCGCTCGCGCTGATCGTCGCGCAAGCCGACCTGGTTACCGGGTACGCGCTTGCCAGTGTCGGCGCATTGATCGCATTGATCGCGTTGTGGCAGTTAGAATCGCGTTTTCAATATCCCGGATGATTGGAGGCAACCTTGAATCTCGAAACTAAAATCGTAAAGAAAAACGCGCACGTCGCGGTGATCGGGTTGGGGTACGTCGGCTTGCCGCTCGCGATTCAATTCGCGCGCGAAGGATTTCCGGTCGTCGGCGTGGACATTGACGCGCGCAAGATCGCGAAGCTCGCGCAAGGCGCGAGTTACATTCCCGATGTGCCGAGCGCGGACATTCTGCGCGCGATCCAACAAAAACATTTCGCGGCGACAATGAACTTTGATGTTCTACGCGACGCGGATGTGATTTTTATTTGCGTGCCGACGCCGTTCGACGAAATGAAAGCGCCCGATCTCAAACCGGTGATCGCCGCGACCGAAAGCATCGCGCCGCGTTTGCAAAAAGGGCAACTCGTGATTTTGCAAAGCACGACCTATCCCGGCACGACCGAAGAAGTGTGCTTGCCGATTCTCGAAACGTCCGGCTTGAAAGCCGGGAAAGATTTTCATCTCGCGTTTTCGCCGGAGCGGATCGATCCGGGCGCGACGAGTAGCGCGGGTTGGAATGTGAAAAACACGCCGAAAGTTTTGGGTGGCTTGACGCCGCGTTGCACTGCGCTCGCGCAAAAATTACTCGTGCATCTCACGCCCGCGGTGCATATCGTTTCCTCGCCGCGCGCGGCGGAGATGAGCAAACTGCTAGAAAATATTTTTCGCTCGGTCAACATCGCGCTCGTCAACGAACTCGCGCATCTCGCGGAACGAATGGACATTGACATTTGGGAAGTGATCGACGCGGCGAAAACAAAACCGTTTGGCTTTATGCCGTTTTATCCAAGTGCCGGTGTGGGCGGGCA
>JACRPR010000245.1 GCA_016223105.1 Chloroflexota bacterium
GTGTAACCAACCATTGAGTTGATTCATCGCGATCACGCGCGCGCGCCTTGTCCATTTTGTTCAGCGCGATTACCGTTACCTTGTCGCCCGCGCCAATTTCGCGCAGAGTTGCTTCGACCGCGCGCGCTTGATCGCGCGCACTCGCGTGCGCTGCGTCGAGGACGTGCAGGAGCACATCCGCTTCGGTGATTTCTTCGAGCGTCGCGCGAAACGCGGCGACGAGTTGCGTCGGCAATTTTTGAATAAACCCGACCGTATCGGTGAACAACGCTTCCGCGCCACCCGGCAATTTAACACGCCGCGTCGTCGGATCGAGCGTCGCAAACAATTGATCCGCGACGTACACGCCGTGTTGGGGCGAACCTATGTGTTCGCCCTCGACCGGGCGACCACGCAGGGTCGCCCCAACATCGGTCAACGCGTTCAACAAAGTGGACTTGCCCGCGTTCGTGTACCCGACAATCGCGACGACCGGCAGTCCTTCTTTTTTGCGCTTGCGCCGGTACTCGCGCCGATGCACGCGCACATCTTCGATCTGTTTTTTGAGATGCGCGATGCGCCCGCGAATTTCGCGCCGATCAATTTCGAGTTGACGTTCACCCGGACCGCGCAAGCCGACGCCGCCAGTGCCGCCCCGCCCTGCCGCGCCACCGGCTTGGCGCGCGAGATGCGTCCACATTCGCGTCAAGCGCGGCAAACGGTACTCGTACTGCGCGAGCTCGACTTGCAACGCGCCTTCTTTCGTGCGCGCGTGTTGCGCGAAAATATCGAGAATCAACGCGGTGCGATCCAAAACTTTAATGTCCGCGCCCTCGAACGCTTGCTCGATTTCGCGCTGTTGATTCGGCGCAAGCTCTTCATCGAAAACCAAAATGTCGAACGGCATTTCCACGCGCGACGCGATGATCTCGTTCAGTTTGCCTTTGCCGATCAACGTCGCGGGATTGATGCGCTCGACGCGTTGCATCGCGCGACCAATGACCGCGAGCCCGGCAGTTTCCGCGAGCCGTTCGAGTTCGTCGAGCGATTCATCAATCGGAAATTCATTACGCGGGCGTTTGAGTTCAACGCCGACGAGAAACGCGCGCTCAGTCGGCGGCGCGGCTGGGATTGTTGTTGGTTTTGGAATGGTGAACCTCTTTTCGCCACAGAGCGCAAAGCGAAAAAAATTGTGACGAAAGATAAATGATGGAGTCGAGCGTTTACGCGGTTTCTTGTTCGACAAGCAACCCGCTAAAGCGTCGAGTCCACAAAATCTCTGTGCTCTCTGTGATCCCTGTGGCTAAGAATTTACAATCACTATCATATCCTTCTTGCGCCAAGTGTCAAACGCGTGCGCGCAAAATCCATTTGCGCGATTCTTTTTTTGATGATAAACTAGCCGCGCACCGTTGGAAGGAGAAATGCTTTGTCTGTTCGTCAGGTTTATTTACGCCGCTTGCGCGACCGCAAAAATTCGCGCCGCGCCGGTCCCCTGCTCGCTCGCCTCACGCTGGGCACGCTTGCCGTTATCGTTGGTTTGCTTCTCACCACTGTCGGCGTCGGCGCGGCATCCGCCATCGCGCTGTATAATTTGTACGCGCAAGATTTGCCCGCGCCCGGCGAAATCGCGAAACAAACTTCAGCAAGTTTCAAAACCACGCGCATTTACGATCGCACCGGGACGGTATTGCTGTACGAAATTATTGATCCGCTCGGCGGCGACCGCACGGTTGTGTCACTGGATCGCATGCCCGCGCATTTGAAAAACGCGACCGTCGCGATTGAAGACAAGAATTTTTGGACGAATCCTGGTTACGATTGGTACGGCATCGCGCGCGCGGCATACACCACTTTGCGCGGCGAGCAAGTGCAAGGCGCAAGCACAATCACGCAACAACTCGTCAAAAATGTTTTGATTCCGCCAGCGGAACGGCTCGTGCGCGATCCGCTCAGTTTCGCGACATACAATCGCAAAATCAAGGAGCTGATTCTTTCGGCGGAAATTTCCCGACGATACAAAAAAGAACAAATCCTCGAATGGTACCTCAACGATAATTATTACGGCAACGTCGCGTACGGTGTCGAAGCCGCGGCGCAAGCGTACTTTGGCAAGCACATTCAAGATTTAGACCTGGTCGAAGCCGCGACGCTCGCGCCGATTCCACAATATCCCGCGCTCAATCCGATTGACAATCCCGATGAAGCGATCAAGCGGCGCAACCTGGTGCTCGATCAAATGTATCTGCAAGGATACATCACGCTCGAAGAAGCGATTGCCGCGAAGAGCGCGAAACTCAAAGTCGCGCCGAAACGATTCGACATTCGCGCGCCGCATTTTGTTTTTTACGTGCGCCGCATCGTCGAAGACAAGTACGGTCCCGAAATGTTATTTCGCGGCGGATTGAGCATTATCACTTCGCTCGATTACAACGCGCAGCAAATCGCGGAGCAAGCCGCGCGTGACCAGGTCGCGAAACTGCAAGCCGATAAGCGCAACGTGAACGATGCGTCCGTCGTCGTCCTTCGCCCGGCGACCGGCGAAATCGTCGCGATGGTTGGCTCGGTGGATTATTTCAATCGCGAGATTGACGGGCAAGTGAATGTCGCGATTTCGCCGCGCCAACCCGGTTCGACGTTCAAAGTGTTCAACTATCTCACCGCGTTCGCGCAAGGATACACCGCGGCGTCGGTGTTGATGGATGTGCGAACCGTGTTCGACGATCCGCCGAATCCGCCGTACGTGCCGGAAAATTATGATCGCGCGTATCACGGACCGACGCGATTGCGCGTCGCGCTCGCGTCGTCGTTCAACATTCCCGCGGTCAAGTTGATTCAACTCGTCGGTCCGAAAAATGTGGTGAACACATCGCATCGCATCGGCATCAGCACACTCAATCGCGAAAAGTACGGGCTCGCGCTCACACTCGGCGGCGGCGAAACAACTTTGCTCGATATGGTGTACGCGAATTCGGTGCTCGCGAATCGCGGCGAAATGGCGGGCGCGCCGGTCGAACCCGATCAACGCAAGCCCGGTTTTCGCACGCTTGATCCGGTCGCGATTCTCAAAGTTACGGACGCGAACAACAAAGTTTTACAAGAATTCAAAGAGCCGACAAAAGAGCGGATCGTTACCGAGCAACTCGCGTTTTTAATGAGCGATATTTTGGCGGACAATTCTGCGCGCACGCCGGGATTTGGATCGAATAGCATTTTGAAAATGTCGCGCCCGGCGGCGGTGAAAACCGGGACGACTTCGGATTGGCGCGATAATTGGACGGTGGGTTATACGCCGGATTACGCGGCAGGTGTTTGGGTTGGCAACGCGGATAACGCGGAGATGGAACACATCAGCGGCGTGACCGGCGCGGCACCGATTTGGCGCGAGGTGATGGATAAAATTCACGCGACTCTGCCGGTGAAACCGTTTGCCGAACCGCCGGGAATGGTGCGCGTTGAAGTGTGCGCGACGAGTGGATTGTTGCCGACGCCGTACTGTCCCGAACGCGTGAAGGAACTTTTTATCGCGGGAACCGAACCGAAAACGTACGACAACATTTGGCAAGCGTTTCGCATTCACAAACCGACCGGCAAACTCGCAACGGTGTACGATCCGCCGAACGAAGTCGAAGAAAAAGTTTTTCCAATTTATCCGCCCGATGCCGCGGACTGGGTGCGCGAGAAAAAAATTCCGCAACCGCCCGGCGAATACAACACATCGAATCGCGGCGCGTCGCGCGGCGGCGATGTCGCGATTGTCGCACCAACATCGTACTCGGCGGTGAAGGGCGTTGTAACGATTGTCGGCAATGTGCGCGCGGATAATATCGAGGTGTATCGGCTCACGTTTGGCAAAGGGCTCGACCCGACGCAGTGGACGCAAATCGGCGGCGATCATCGGGAACGCGTGGACAATAGCACGCTCGAAAACTGGGATGTATCCGCGCTCGATGGATTGTACACGCTCAAGTTGACCGTCGTGGATAAATCAGGTCGCTTGACCGAATCCGCGATCCAGGTCATCGCGGACAATAAACCGCCGGTCGTGAAAATTATTCATCCGCTCAATGGCGCGATTTACACGCCGGAAAAAGATGAGTGGGTTTCGATTGGCGTCGAAGCGGTGGACAATGCTTCGATGGCGCGCGTCGAATTTTATCTCGACGAAATGTTGATCGGCACCAGCACGGTCGCGCCGTTCAACAAAAAGTGGACGATCAAAATGTCGGACACCTTGACGCGCACGCTCACCTCTGCGGCGACGATTTCGCCGACGCGACCGATTACGGTTACGCGCGCGTATCAAAACCTGGAAGGCATCACGGTAACGGAGCAAGTGATTGGTCAAGTCGCGCGCGTAACGACGACGCTTCCGAGCATCACCGCGGTTTTCACAACCGGAATGATTATCATTTCGAATACGCGTGCCGCGCCGAACAATCCTGGTTTTGTCGAATCGCACATCGTCAAAGTTGTCGCGGTGGATGCCGCGGGCAATCGCGTCGAGAGCGCGCCGATCACGATTTTTATTCAGCACGCGATCAAGGAGCAAAAATAAAATGGCAGTGAACGAGCCATTGATTCAAACCCAACCGATCACGGTCGCGCGTCCCAAAATCAGTTACGAAGATTTTTTGGCGCACGCGGGCGAGGATTTGCACGCCGAATGGGTCAACGGGGAGGTCATTGTTCTGTTGACGGCAAAACCTTTGCACCAACGCACGCTCAATTTTCTCAATCACTTGCTCGATCTGTTCGCGCGATTTTTCGATTTGGGGCAGGTGTTCATCGCGCCGACGCAAATGAAACTCTCGCCGACCGGCGCGGGGCGCGAGCCCGACATTATGTTCGTCGCGCGCGAACATTTGGAGCGCGTGTTGGAAAATCGTCTTGATGGTCCCGCCGATCTCATCGTCGAAATTATTTCTGACGACAGCGTGAGCCGCGATCTCGATGAAAAATTTTTCGAGTATCAAGATGCCGGTGTACCGGAATACTGGGTGATTGATCCGCGCCCACGCCGCAAACGCGCGTTGTTCTATCGTCTCGATGAGCAAGGGCAGTATCAATCCATCATCATTGGCGCGGATGGAATTTATCGTTCGATGAGTTTGCCGGGTTTTTGGTTTAACGTGAATTGGTTGTGGAGCGACGAGTCGCCGGATCCGCAGATGGCATTTGCGGAGATCGCCGGGTTTAGCGAACACACCAAGACCGAACTCACGCGACTTCGAAAAAAACGATGAGCAGTTACATTCTTGTCACCAACGATGACGGCGTCACCGCCCCTGGTTTACTCGCGCTGAAACTCGCGTTGGAAAAAATCGCGCGCGTGATCGTCGTCGCGCCCGATCGCAATTGGAGTATGGCGGGACACAGCAAGACGATGCACAAGCCCTTGCGCGTGCAATCGGTCGCGCTACGCGATGGTTCGTCCGCGTACGCGCTCGACGGCGCGCCGTCCGATTGCGTCGCGCTTGTAATGCTCGGTTTGCTCGAAGAAAAACCCGCGCTCGTCGTCAGTGGCATCAACCCGCGCGCGAACGTCGCGCAAGATTTGACGTACTCCGGCACGGTCGCCGCCGCGATGGAAGGCGCGATCAACGGCGTGCCGTCGCTCGCGGTTTCGATTGACGGCGAACACGATGACGGAATTGATTTTTCACACGCGGCAGATTATGCCGCGCGCATCGCGCGGCGCGTGCTTGAAAATGGATTGCCCAAAGACACACTGCTCAACATCAACGTTCCGATTGTGTCGCGCGCGGAAATCCGCGGCGTGCGAATCACGCGACTCGGCAATCGCATTTATCGCGATGCGCTCGTCGCGCGCCAGGATCCGCAAGGACGCGATTATTATTGGATCGGCGGACAACCGCCGTCGGGCGTCGCAGAAGAAGAAGGCACGGATATTTGGGCACTCGCGCATCGTTACGTTTCGATTACACCGGTGCATCTCGATATGACGAGCCATGCGTTGATCGATCCGTTGCGCGAATGGGAAAATGGTTCGCTCTGAATAACAACCCTCAATTCGCCACGAAAGAACACAAAGAACACAAAAGAAAAAATAATTTTTGATTGTGGTTGGATCGAAAATGATGGAGTCGAGCGTTTACGCGGTTGCTCGTTTGACCGGCACCCCGCTAAAGCGTCGAGTCCGATCGCTTCATTTGGTGATTAACCACGATCATAATTTTCCTTGTGATCTTTGCGTTCCTTTGTGGCGCAATAAAAATCTGACAGTGCAAAATAATTTCGCAAAGGAGAACAAGATGCAAACTCAAACACCGCCCAAAATTCAACTGCAAGAGCAAGCGGTAACGCATCCGCAGTGGGGATTTTTGCGCGGACAATTCGTACCGATTGCTGACGCGAAAATCAGCATTATGACCCAGGTCGTCAATTATGGCATCGGCGCGTTTGGCGGCATTCGCGGTTATTGGAATGATTCCAAACAACAACTGTACGTGTTTCGACTCTACGATCACTATCGCCGCTTTTTGAATTCGGGAAAATTGTTGGCGGCGAAATTGCCGTACACCGCTGAAGACCTGGCGCGCATCACGCTCGATTTAATTCGCCGCGAAGGTTATCGCACGGACGTGTACGCGCGTCCGTTGATCTACAACGCGACCGAAGACATCACGCCGCGTTTGTACGATGTCGAATTTGATTTTGCGTGCTTCACGCGACCGCTCGGCAATTACATCAAACTCGAAGTGCGCGCGTGCACATCGTCGTGGCGACGCGTGGACGACGCGGCTCTGCCCTCGCGCGGAAAAATTACCGGCAGTTACGTCAATTCCGCGCTCGCGCGCACCGAAGCGCATTGGAACGGATACGATGAAGCGATTGTGTTGACGCACGATGGACACGTCGCCGAAGGAAGCGCGGAAAATCTTTTCATGGTGCGCGATGGCAAAGTGTACACGCCGCCCGTGAGCGAAAACATTCTCGAAGGCATCACGCGGCGCACCTTGTTCCAAGTCTTTAACGACGAACTGGGTCTGCCGGTGATCGAGCGTTCGATTGATCGTTCCGAATTGTACATCGCGGACGAAGCGATGTTCTGCGGCACCGGCGCGCAGGTCGCAAGCATTATCGAAATTGATCATCGCGCGATTGGCGATGGCAAACTCGGACCGGTTACGCGCAAAATGCAAGACGCGTACTTTGCCGTCGTGCGCGGCGAAAATGAAAAATACAGCAACTGGCTAACGCCGGTGTACGCCTAAGCCGGAATGTCTCAGCGCGTACCTCTCGATCTGCCGTCACCTCCGCCGCCCGAAGAATTACTCGCGCCGCGCGATGAATCGGTCGCTGAACCTGGCGCGCTCGCGTTGCTGGTGCAAGATCGCGCGTTGCAAATTTTGCTCGCGAGCGCGTTCATCGTGAACCTGGCTTTGCTGATTTATCTCGCGTTGCGGTACCAAGTTCTGCTCGATCCTTTGCCTCTGCATTTCGATTCTGCCGGATTGCCGGATCGCATCGAACCCAAGAGCGGCATTTTCGGATTGCCGATCATCGGCGCAATTGTTTTCGGATTGAACGCGACATTGGCACTGTTGACGCATCGCTGGCAACGCGCCGCCGCAATTTTGCTCGCGGCGATAACGTTACTCGCGCAAATTCTGATGTGGCTTGCGATGCTCAACATCGTCGGCGGAATTTACTGATAAGACCCGAAGTGTTTTCCGTAGCGAAGCGGAGGACCCTTCGGGTCTGGACTTTAGCGTGTCCTCATTTTCATTTCTGCTTGGATTTTTTCTTAGCGCGATCATCGCCGCGTTCGCGTGCTGGCGCGGCTCGCTCACGCGCAGTGGCGCGCTGGGTACCATCGTGATCGGTACGCTCGTGTTCGGCATCGGCGGATTCGCGTGGGGCGTTTTGCTCGTCGCGTTTTTTGTTACGTCGTCCGCGCTCTCGCATTACAAAGAACGCGCGAAAGAACCACTCGCGGAAAAATTTCAAAAAGGGCATCGCCGCGACCTGGGTCAAGTGTTGGCGAACGGCGGCGTGGGCGCGCTGACCGCGTTCGCGTACGCGATCAATCCGCATCCGCTTTTTTTCGTCGCGTTCGTCGGCGCGCTCGCGACCGTGAACGCGGACACTTGGGCAACTGAACTCGGCGTGTTGAGCAAATCACCGCCGCGTTTGATCACAACCGGGCGCGTCGTCGCGGTTGGCACGAGCGGCGGCGTTACGTTGCTCGGCACATCCATCGCGCTGTGCGGCGCGCTGTTGATCGGAATCGTCGCGTCGCCATTTTCAAATCTCTCAATTCTCTCAATCGCTACAATCTCTGGACTGCTCGGATCACTTTTCGATTCACTGCTCGGCGCGACGGTGCAAGCAATTTATTTTTGCGACCGCGATCAAAAGGAAACCGAATCGCGCGTGCATCGGTGCGGACGCGCGACGCGCTTGATGCGCGGCTGGTGGTGGCTCGATAACGACGGCGTGAATTTTCTCGCGAGCGCGTTGGGCAGTGTGAGCGCGATGCTGGCATTTTGGGTGATTGGGTTTTGACACGATTTGCAAGAGAGGTTACAATCGTTGACGTTGATGTGCGGCGACTCGAGGAGCAATCAAAATGATGACGATATATATCGAACCGGCGCAAGGGAAACCGGTTTTGCGCTTGGTCGAATCGGCGGTGCAAGGCGAAATCGCGCGGCTGGAAATCGCGTTGACGATGGCAAAGAAACGACTCGCGCCATTTGAAAAAAATACCAGGTTAACTCTGCCAAATTCATCGCAACTATGACCGCCGAAGATTTGCAAGGCGGCGATGACGAATACGTGCAATGGGCGGGCGAATATAAATTGATGCAACGGCTCGAACAAAAACTTGCACAGTTGAAGGATTTGCGCTTTGACAATTAGCGCCGAAACGCGAGGCAAGCCGTGTCCCAAATCATGTTAAATCAAGTCCGTGTTGAATTAACCCGCGAGCAAATCATCGCGGCGGTTCGTCAATTGCCGCCGCGCGACCGGGAACACATCCGTCGCGCGTTGGATTCGGAGCAATGGCGACGCGAATTCGAACAACTACTCGGACGTATTCAAGTGCGCGTGAAGAAACGTCCGATCAGCGACAACGAAATCTTTGAGGAGGTTCGCCTTGTCCGAGCCGAACGACGCGCGCGCCGACTTGCCAAGAGTAGTCGTTGACACAAATCAACTTTTGCTTGGAATGTTTCAACGCGGATTGTTGCTTCCTATCTTCCAGGCATGGATTCGCAATGAATTTGTGATGATCACGTCAAGTGAATTGCTTGACGAACTAGGCGATGTAATCGCGCGCCCAAAATTTCAAAAACGAATCACAAAATCTGATGCTGAAAAATTAATCGAGTTGATTTATCGCAAGGCAGAGATTGTTGTCACTTCCGCAGTTTCAGTCGTGAGTCGCGATCCAGACGATTATCCTGTTCTCAGTACGGCGATTGTTGGTAAAGCGAGTCATATTATAACTGGCGATAAAGATATGCTTGAGGATGCCAAGTTAAAATTCGAAATGAAACGATTTGGCGTGGATGTCGTAACCGCCGGCGAATTTCTTCAGGCTTTGAATAATCGGCGCAAGCCAAATTGAGTTCAAATGCTCTCCATCGTCTCCACCCCCATCGGCAATCCCGACGACATAACCCTGCGCGCGCTTCGCGTTCTGCGCGACGCGCATGCGGTGATTTGCGAAGAGCGGCGTCACGGCGCGCGGCTCTTGAAACAGTACCAAATCGAAAATGAAATCGTTGATCTCAACGAGCACACCGAACGCGAACGCGTGCCCGAATTGATTGCGCGTTTGCAACGCGGACAACACCTCGCGTTGATTTCCGATCACGGCACGCCGCTCCTCGCCGATCCGGGCGCGCGTTTGATCGAGCGCGCGATTGCCGCGCACATTCCGATCACCGCCGTGCCGGGCGCATCGTCCGTGCTTGCCGCGCTCGTCGTTAGCGGTTTACCCATTGAAAACTTTCGATTCGTCGGAATGTTATCGCCAAAAAAAGAAACGCGTCGCGCGGAATTGCATCGCTTGAAATCCGAACGCGCGACCTGGGTTTTGCTCGATGCGCCGTACCGCTTGAACGCGTTACTCGCGGATTTGCGCGAGGTGCTCGGTGATGCGCGCCGCGTCGTCGTCGCGTGCGAGTTGACCACAGCGTCCGAAAAAATTTTGCGCGGTACCTTGCGCGAGATTGTAAATCATTTTGAAAAAAATCCGTTCAAAGGCGAATATGTGATCGTCGTCGCGAGAATGAAAAATTGAAATCGGAGGAACAATGAAATCGATCATCTTGCTCGCCGGGCTTGGCACGCGCTTGCGCCCGCACACGTACAGCAAACCGAAACCGCTCGTCCAAGTCGCGGGCAAACCGGTGCTGGGACATATTCTCGACAGTCTCGCGGGCTTGCCCATCGAGGAAACAATTTTTGTCGTCGGGTATCTCGGCGAACAAATTCAAAAATATATCGCGGAGCAATATCCGCAAATGAAAGCGCGCTTTGTCGAACAAAAAGAAACGAAAGGGCAAGCGCACGCGATTCGACTCGCGCAAGAGTTCATTGATCAAGATGTGTTGGTGATTTTTGGCGACACGATTTGGGAAACCGATTTCACGCGACTCGAACGCGTCAAGGGCGATGGCTTGATCTATGTCAAAGAAGTTAGCGATCCGCGCCGCTTTGGTGTCGCGCTTTTGAAGGATGGATTCGTCACCAAGTTCGTCGAAAAACCGGCGACGCCGATTTCGAATCTCGCGGTCGTCGGCGTGTATTATTTTCGCGCGTGGCAACGACTGGTGAAAAGTTTGGACGATCTCATCGCGCGCGACATCAAAACCAAAGGCGAATATTTTTTGGCGGACGCGATGCAATTGATGATCGAAGACGGCGCGCGGTTGGAAGTCGAAACGATCCCGGTCTGGGAAGATTGCGGCACGCGCGAAGCATTGCTCGCGACGAATCGTTATTTGCTCAAGCGGCACGGCAGTCGCGCGCGCATTCGCGATGGCTCGGTGATTTTACCGCCGGTGTACATCAGCGATAGCGCGCGCATCAGCGGATCAATCATCGGGCCGAATGTTTCAATTTCGGAAGACGCGACAGTGGAAAATTCGATCCTGCGCGATTGCATCATCAGCGAAGGCGCGCACATCGAAAGCGCGATGCTCGATGCCTCTTTGATCGGCAAGGACGCGCGCGTGTGTGGCACGTTCGAACGCTTGAACGTCGGCGATTCGTCGGAGATCGAATCGGGCACGAACAATCACAGTTAAGTTTTTTAAAATTGATTGTGGCGCGGCTTTTCAAGCCGCCAATGCGGGCTCGACAGCCCGCGCCACGAATTTCAAAACGTCTCTTGGAGGATCAACGATGATCATTGGAGTACCGAAAGAAATCAAGGACAAGGAAAATCGCGTTGCGCTCACGCCGGGCGGCGCGTATTCGCTCGCGCAAATGGGGCATCGCGTTCTGGTCGAGCGCGGCGCGGGCGAGGGCAGTGGCTTTACCGATGTGGAGTACAAGCAGAGCGGCGCGGAAATTGTGCCGACGCACGCGGACGCGTGGAATCGCGCGGAGATGGTGATCAAAGTCAAAGAGCCGCTCGAATCCGAATTTCCTCTCTTGCGCGAAAATCTTGTGCTGTTCACGTACTTGCATCTCGCCGCCGAAGAAAAATTGACGCGCGAGTTGATGACGAAACGCGTCGCGTCGATCGCGTACGAAACGGTCGAGCTCGCGGATGGATCGCTTCCGTTGTTGACGCCGATGAGCGAAGTCGCCGGAAAAATGTCCATTCAAATCGCGGCGCATTATCTCGAACGCACGAACGGCGGTCGCGGCAAATTGATGGGCGGTGTGCCGGGTGTGCGCCCCGCCGATGTTGTCGTGATCGGCGGCGGCACGGTCGGCACCGCGGCGGCAAAGGTCGCGCTTGGAATGGGCGCGGATGTAACGATCATTGACAAGGATTTAAATCGCTTGCGTTATCTTAGCGAAGTTTTACACGGCTCGCTCACCACGCTCGCGTCGAATCCGTTCAACATCGCGGAAGCGATCAAGTTCGCGGATGTCGTGGTCGGCGCGGTGTTGGTCAAGGGCGCGAAAGCGCCGAAACTGGTAACGCGCGAAATGGTCGCGGGGATGACGCCGGGCAGTGTGATCGTAGATGTCGCGATTGATCAAGGCGGCTCGGTCGAAACGATTCGTCCGACGACGCACACGAATCCCACGTACGTTGTAGATGGAGTGATCCATTACGGCGTAACGAATATGCCGGGCGCGGTGCCGCGCACTTCGACGTACGCGCTTTCGAACGCGACGTTGCCGTACGCGCAAAAACTCGCGAACCTGGGATTCGATCATGCGATCAAATCCGATCCCGCGCTCGCGCGCGGCGTGAATGTGTACAAAGGCGAAATCACGTACGCGGCGGTCGCCGAAGCGTTTGGCTTGGCATATCGTCCGCTGAACGAGTTACTTTAAATTTAGAAGTTGGAAGTTGGACGCTCCGCGTGGAAGGCGGATTTGCCTCCGACTTCCAAAATCCAACTTCTAACATCCAATTTCTAAATTCCAATGTTCATTTCCCAACGCGTCCAATCCGTTCCTCCTTCCGGCATTCGCCGGTTTTTTGACATTGCCGCGACGATGCACGATGTGATCTCGCTCGGCATCGGCGAGCCGGATTTTATTTCGCCGCGCAGTGTCCGCACTGCCGGGATCAACTCCATCGAGAATGGCGAAACGAAATACACCTCCAACTCCGGGACGATGGAGTTGCGCGTCGCGCTGGCGAATCATCTCGTCAAATTGTACGGCGTGAAGTACGATCCCGCGCAAGAATTGTTGATCACCGTCGGCGTGTCCGAAGCATTGCACTGCGCGATGCTCGCGCTGATTGATCCCGGCGATGAAGTGATCGTGCCCGAACCCTGTTTCGTCGCGTACAAACCGAGTGTTGTTTTCGCGGGCGGCACGCCGGTCGTCGTCGCGACGCGCGTCGAAGATAATTTCCAAGTGACTGGCGAAGAGATCGAACGCGCGATCACGCCGCGCACAAAAGCAATTTTAATCGGTTATCCGAACAATCCGACCGGCGCGGTAATGTCGCGCGAGCATTTGCTCGAGGTCGCGCGCGTCGCGGAAAAATATAATCTGATTGTCTTGTCGGATGAAATTTACGATCGGCTCGTGTACGGCGTCGAACACACTTGCTTCGCCGCGTTACCCGGAATGTGCGACCGCACGATTCTGCTCGGCGGATTTTCCAAAGATTACGCGATGACCGGCTGGCGCGTCGGCTACGTCGGCGCGAATCGCGAAATTCTCGCGGCGATTGCCAAAGTGCATCAGTATATTATTATGAGCGCGCCGACGATGGGACAATCGGCGGCATTGCACGGTTTACTCCACGCCGAAGCCGATGTTCAAGAAATGATGCGGCAGTACGATCAACGTCGCCAGGTGATTGTCGCCGGGTTGAACACGATTGGCTTGCCGACATTCGAACCGCGCGGCGCGTTCTACGCGTTCCCGGATGTGCGCCCGACCGGGTTATCGTCGGAAGATTTTTGCGAACGGTTGTTGATCGAAGAACATGTCGCGGTGATTCCCGGCGGCGCGTTCGGCGCGTGCGGCGGCGGCTTTGTGCGCGCGTGTTACGCGACGAGTATGGCGAACATCGAAGAAGCGTTGACGCGCATTGAGCGGTTTGTGAATCAGGTCAAGTAAAAAGTAAAACGGCGGACACGCGTCCGCCGTTTTTAATTCACCCCGTTTTCAGTTTCACTAGAATCTCCCCCGCGCCCAACCAGGTTTCACTTTCGACCGGCAAGCGTCCGCTGTGAACGTAACGCAAAATTTTCGCGTTCTCCGCGGAGACCATCGCGACGAATGTGTGAATGTTGTGCGTGCGCGCATACGCGCCGAGTTTCATAAACAGAATCGTGCCCAGCCCGCGATTTTGATATTGATCTTCCACGACAATCGCGATTTCGGCGACGCCCGGTTCTTGCTCGGACGCGGTGTAACGCGCGACACCGAGAATCAATTCTTCGCGCGCGTGATTCGTGGTCGCGACGACTGCCATTTGCGTTTGATAATCTACCGTCGCGAGCGCGCGCGCTTTATCAATCGGCAGTTCGCTCGAAAAAGTGAGAAAGCGCAAGTAGATGCTTTCCGGCGAAAGCCGCGCGTGAAGCGCTTGCAAACGCGGCGCATCGTCCGGGTGAATCGCGCGCAGTTCGATCGTGCTCCCATCGTTCAGCCGGATCGTTTCGTGAATGTTGGGTGGTTCGATTAGCATTTGGATTTTCCAAGTTGGACAAATTACACTAGTCCACAGCATTGAATTTTTCTACCGACAGAAAAGAACACGGACATTTGAAAAAACACAAAAAAATTCCGTGTTCCTTTCTGTCAGTGGAGAGCATTTTCCGATTGTTTGGACAAATTGGAAATTTGTCCTACGCCCAGCCGCGCAAGCGCACCGCTTCGGCGACGCGATTGACCGCGACAAGATATGCGGCGATGCGCGTGTGCACTTTGTAACGTTCCGCCATTGTTTGAACCGCGTGGAACGCGTCCACCATTTTCAGTTCAAGCGATTTGTGCACCGTTGGCAAATCCCAGTAAAAATCGTACGCGTTCTGCACCATTTCAAAATACGACACGGTAACGCCGCCCGCGTTACACAGAAAATCGGGAATCACGTAAACGCCGTTCGCTTGCAAAATCGGATCCGCGTCCGGCGTGGTTGGACCATTCGCGGCTTCGGCGAGGATGCGCGGTTTGAGGCGCGGCGCGTTCGTGACGGTGATTTGATTTTCGAGCGCGGCGGGAATCAAAATGTCGCACGGGGATTCCAAAAGTTCCGTCATCGAAAGTTTATCGCCCTGACCGAATCCTTCAATGACCTGGTTCGCCCGGCAATGTTTTTGCAACGCGGGCGCGTCAAATCCATTCGCGTTGTAGAGCGCGCCGGAAATATCGCCGACGCCAACAATTTTGCAACCCATCTCTTGCAACAACGTCGCGCTCCACGAACCGACGTTGCCAAATCCTTGAATGACGACGCGCGCGCCGTCGAGATTCAAACCAATGTGTTTCGCGGCTTCGCGCACCGTGAGCGAGACGCCGCGCCCGGTCGCATCCTCGCGACCGACCGAACCGCCGAGCGCGAGCGGTTTGCCGGTCACGACGCCGAATTCGTTATAGCCGCGCATAAACGAAAACTCGTCCATCATCCACGCCATAATTTGCGAATTGGTGTTCACATCCGGCGCGGCGACATCTTTTTCCAAACCGAGCGCGTGCCCGACCTGGCGCACATACGCGCGGGACAATCGTTCGAGTTCACCGGCGGTCATTCGACGCGGGTCGCATATAATTCCACCCTTCGCGCCGCCGAGCGGAATATCCACAAGCGAACATTTCCAGGTCATCCACGCGGCGAGCGCGCGCACCGTGTCAATCGTTTCGTCAATGTGAAAACGAATCCCGCCTTTGCACGGACCGCGCGCGTCGTTGTATTGCACGCGGAATCCTTGAAAAATTTTGACCGAGCCGTCATCCATTCGCACCGGCAACGTAACGTGCAGTTCGCGCAGGGGCCAACTCAGCAATTCGTGGATCGCCGGATCGAGATGCAAAATCCCCGCCGCCGCATCGAGCTGACGTTGCGTGATGCGAAACGGATTGTTTTCGGAATCGGAACTCGCGCCGATGGATGCCAGGTCAATCAAACGGCGGCGCGTTGGGCTGTGAGTTTCACTCATTTTTGAATCTCCTCATCGAGAGTTGTCTTCACGGACATTGCGACACGCGCATCATCGCGGATGCGCGGTCAGCTTTAGTATAATCCGATTCGATGAAAAAACCAAACCGCACACATCGGAGTATCGCGACAACGCGATTGAAATTCACCGCAGAGAGGGCACAGAGTTTTTAATTTTAATTTCTCCGCGCTCTCTGCGCTCTCTGGGTCTCTGCGGTAAATTTTTACGCGTCATTGGTCGCGCAAAATTTCATTCAAAGCGAAACGTATGCTATAATCGCCCGCAAGGAGTTGTGATGGAATACGAACCGGTCATTGGCTTGGAAGTGCACGCCCAATTGTTGACGCAATCGAAAATGTTTTGCGCGTGTTCCGCCGATTACGCGGGCGCGCCGCCGAACACGCATCTCTGCCCGACCTGTCTCGGAATGCCGGGCGCGTTGCCGGTCATCAATCAACGCGCGGTCGAATTTACGATTCTCACTGCGCGCGCGTTCAATTGCGAAATCCCAGAGTTTGCAAAATTCGACCGGAAAAATTATCACTATCCCGATTTGATGAAGGGCTATCAAATTTCTCAATTCGATTTGCCGCTCTCGCGCAACGGATTCATTTTGATTGACGATGCCGGGACGATAAAAAAAATCGGGATTCGCCGTGTGCATCTCGAAGAGGACACGGCGAAATTATTTCACGACGGCAATGCGAGTCGCGTGGACGTGAATCGCTCCGGCGTGCCGTTGATGGAAATCGTAAGCGAGCCGGAAATGCACTCGGTCGAAGAGGCGCGCTTGTATTCGCTCAAACTCCGGCAGATTTTGCGTTACCTCGGCGTTTGCTCCGGCGATATGGAAAAAGGCGCGATGCGCTTCGAGGCGAACATTTCACTGCGCGCGCGCGGCACGACGGAACTTTCGGCGACGCGCGTCGAAATCAAAAATCTAAACTCTTTGCGCGCGATGGTGCACGCGACCGAGTTTGAGATCGCGCGGCAAACGAAAATTTTGAACGCGGGCGGCACGGTCGAACAGGAAACGATGGGCTGGGACGAAGCGCGCAATTCGACGTTCACGCAACGCAGTAAAGAAGAGGCGCACGATTATCGTTACTTTCCCGAACCGGATTTGCCGCGCCTCGAAGTATCGCGCGCGTGGGTCGCGGAAATCGAAGCGCGCTTGCCGGAATTGCCGGACGCGAAATACGACCGCTTGATGCGCGAACTCGGCTTGAGCTCGTACGATGCTGGAGTCATCACCGCCGAACGCGATGTCGCGGAGTATTACGACCGCGCGGTAGACGCCGGCAAAGCGCGCGGCGTCGAAGCGAAAACCATCGCGAATTGGGTGAGCGGCGAATTGTTTCGCTTGATGAAAGAACGCAACGTCGAAATCGGCGCGGTCAAAATCGCGCCCGCGCAAATTCCCGATTTAATCGCGCTCGTCAACGCCGGGACGATTAGCAACAACATCGCGAAAAATGTGTTTGAAGAAATGTTCGCGACCGGCGATGACGCGAAAAAAATCGTGCAAGCCAAAGGGTTGGGGCAAATCAGCAACCGCGCCGCGCTCGTTGCCATTATTGAAAAAATCATCGCGGACAATCCGACCCAAGTCGCCGGCTATCGCGCCGGCAAAACCGCGCTCGCACAATGGTTCGTTGGGCAAGTGATGAAAGCGACGCGCGGGCAAGCCAATCCCGCGCTCGTGAATGAGTTGGTCGCGGACAAGTTAAAGAGTTTGTAGAAATCGGAAGCGTTTGGAGTCGAGCGTTTACGCGGTGGTTCGCTTGGACAAACAACCCGCTAAAGCGTCGAATCCGGCGACTGCGAAAATTCATTGCCGGTTTTGATTTTCAAAATTCATTTTTTATAGTACCATCAATTCGTTGACAATGCGCGCCAAGAAATATATAATCGGCGCATCACAATCAGATGGGAATGTGGTGATGGCAACCCAAGGCAATCTCGCGGAAATGAGTCTCGCCAATTTCATCCAGGTCAACTGTCAAGAAATGCGTTCGGCGCGTTTGACGTTGACGCGGCATGATCAATTCGGCGAGGTTTATTTTTCCGACGGTCAAGTCGTGCATGCCGCGCTTGATACGCACATCGGCGAATCCGCGCTGTATGAATTGCTCGCGTGGAGCGATGGCACATTCACGCTCGACCGCGACGCGCACACATCCGAGCAAACGATTGCGCGTCCCTGGGGCGAATTGCTTCTCGAAGGAATGAAACAGCTGCCGGCGCGCGCGGCATCGCCCAAACGCAAGGAGGTCAATGTGGATCGTGAGGCGTTGGTAAAATTGCGAGCGATTGACAACGTAACCGGCGCGGTGATCTCTGCGTGCGATGGGATCGTGCTGGCGGCGGATGTGCCGGGCAGTGATGGCGAAGCCGAAGCCGCGGTCGCGGTGTTCCTGGGTTCGGCGGCGGGACAATTGAGCGAAGCATTGCAACTCGAAGCGTTCGCGCATGGGCTCGTCGTTTTGAAAAACAAACGGCTCTTGATTTTAGAACAACCGAATCGTTTTATCGGACTCGCGCTTGCCGATCACGCGTCGCCGACGATTGTCGCCAGCGCGGCGATCGATATTTTGAAAAAGACTCTGTCCGCGTAATGTGGCGCGGCTTTTCAAGCCGCAATGTCACCGGGAGTAAATCTGTGGAACCCGCGTTAAAAGAAATCAATGCTGTTTTGGGGGTGATTGGCTCGTTCGTTGGTCGCGCGGATGGCACGCTTGCCGCGCGCGCGATGCCGGACGCGTACGATGATACGCGACTGCAACTCGCCGCGCGCGTCGCGAGTCAAACACTTGAAGCGTTGGAAACCTCTGGTCAGCGCGTCGCCGAAGCCGATTTCAATTTCTTCAAAGGTCGTCTGCTCATTCGCAATTTACGCGGCGGCACATTATTTATTTTATGCACGCGCACCATCAACCTACCTTTGCTCAACCTGACGGTGAACGTCGCCGTGAAAAAAATCGCGGCGGATTTCAAACCGGCGAAACCACCCGCGCCCGAACCGCCGCCCGCGCCCGCCATCGTCGCGCCCGCGCCCGCGACCATCGCGCCGCCACCAAAACCGGCGCCGATTGATCAGTTGTTCAATCCGCTCGCGAATGAACTTGAAGAAGAACTCGCGCGCATCAGCGCGGGCGCGAACGAATTTCGCGTTACGTTGCGCGTGTTTAATTTTCCGGCGATGTGGTCGGCGTGCCCGCGTTATCGCGGCTTGCTCACGCTCCCCGAAAAAAAACAACTCGACTTTGCCGCGTTCGCCAAACAAAGCGACGCCGTGCCGTTGCTGTTCGAGCGGCTCGGCTACACGAGCAATCCGCGTTTCAACGCGCTCTATGGCAATCGGCGAATGAATTTTGTGGATGTGAAACGCGGCGTGAGCGTGGATGTTTTTTTCGATACGTACGAAATGTACCATCGGCTCGACCTGACGCCGTTTCTCGAATCCGATGGTCAAGCATTGCCGGTCACCGCGCTCTTGCTCACGCGCTTGCAATGGGTCGAGACGACGGATGCGCTGTTGCGCGACGTGTGCGCGCTCATCCTCGAACACGATTTCAGCATCGGCGCGGAAAAAATGAAAATTGATGCGGCGCACATCACGCGCGTCTGTGCGGACGAGTGGGGTTGGTATAAAACGGTTACCCAAAGTTTGGAACGCGCCGGCACATTTGCATACGCGAATTTACCGGCATCGGAGCGCGCGGTGATTGACGAACGCGTGCAACGCCTGCGGCAATCCATCGAGAGCGCGCCGAAAAGTTTGCGCTGGCAAACGCGCGCGCGCTTGGGTGAAACGATGCGCTGGTACGAAATTCCGCAAACGGTTCGCCCCACCGTTGACCAACGTGCGCGACCCGATATGGCGTTGGGATAAACGTGATGCGACCTTTCTAGGTCGCCGCAATCGCAACCTGAAAGGTTGCGCCACGAGAACCAGGTGCAGGAATGAGCAATTGGCGCGATAAATTGCAAGCCGTTCGCAAAATGCTTGCCGAAGTTTTATACGGAATGGCGCTCCACGAAATCGAACGTTCGCATCGGCGGATGCGCGGTTCGTTGGAGCACGTTTTCATTTTGATCACGTTCGGCGATATGGTCGGCTTGCCGATTCTGCCGCCGTACTATTGTATGCGCCTCTTGCCCTTTGTCGTTCCCGAAATCAACGGCTGGCGGCGGCGCTTGATGCGCGAGCGCGATTATCTTGACGCGATTTTTTAGCAATGTCCAACGCGAACAATAAACAACGCATCCTGATTGTGGATGACGACGAACGAATCGTCGAATTGATTGTGAACGGCTTGAGCGAGCACAGCGCGTTCGAAACTCACGCGTTCACGACCGGGCAAGCCGCGCGCGAAGCGATTGAGCGATTCAATTTCGATTTGATCGTGAGCGATTGGATGTTGCCGGATGTGGATGGCTTGACGCTGATCCGCGCCGCGAAAACAAATCACCCCGATTGCGTAACGATTTTGATGACCGCGTTCGGCGCGCCCGATGTGCAAGAGTTGCCGGAATTCGCGCTCGTGCACCATTATCTCGAAAAACCATTCACCGTTGACGAATTAATCACCCTCATCACCACCACGCTCGCGCCTACCACCGCGCCACCCCAGGTTGAAGAGCCCGCGCCGCGCGTTTTCAAAGTCGTGCTCGGCGGCGATGCGAACGTGGGCAAAACGAGTTTGATTCAACGCTATTGCACCGGCGTTTTCGAGCCGACGCGCGCGATGACGATTGGCGTTGATTTTCATGTGTACGATATTCGTCTCGATAATGAGCCCGTGCGTTTGGTCGTCTGGGATTTGGGCGGACAGGAACGTTTTGCTTTTGCGCGTCACGCGTTTTATCACGGCACGCAAGCGATTGGCTTGGTGTTCGACGTCAGCAATCGCGTCTCGTTCTACAACTTGATGCGGTGGTGGCGCGAGGCACGCGAATTTCTCGGCGACACACCGGCGGTTTTGCTCGCGAACAAAACCGATTTGCCGCGCCAAATTTCGCGCGAAGAAACCGAAAGCATCGCGGAATCCTGGGGCATGAAATTTTACGAATCGTCGTGCGCGAGCGGCGATGGCGTGCCGCAATTTTTCGAAGCGCTCGCGTGGACCGCGTGGGAAAACGCGCAGAAAAATTCGTAGGGGCGGGTGTCGCCGGAAAATAAAGTTGTTTACTGAAAATATCAAATTTGCGGGAAAAACCTGGGGTTTGCAAGGAGCACCCGGAAAATAAAGTTGTTTACTGAGCGGATTGAGGTACTGAAAAAACCGCGAATTGGAAAAATAAAGTCGTTTACTGCAAGCCACCGATTGTCTCCCCGGTCCTCTCAATCTGCTTTTGAGAAAAACCTGATTCGTTGGATGCCTGCAAAACGACTTTTTTCATTCGACTTTTTTGACAACGTTCAATTTATCCGTCAAGTTTATGGCACCTTGCGAATGAACGGCAAGAAGATATCCGGCGTTAGACCCAAGGGTAAATACTGCACGCGCGAATTGTTCCAACTCCCTTGCCGCACCATCGTCCGCGTCCCGACCTTGAACGTGATTGGACGCCAACTCTCGCCACACCCCGCATAGACCCCAATGTCCTTCGCAAATACATCAATCACGTAGAAGACCTGACCACCGATGTTCAACGTTCGTCCTTGTCCACACGGATTCCCTGTGATCGAAGCCGTAACCGTCATCCCAACTGTTGGTGTAAATCCTGTCCCAGCTACCAATGGTCCATAGAATGTAGACGGCGGGAGTTGCATATTGCGCGGTTGGCTCGGTCGCGGCGTCCGAGACGTAAGTGCTAACGTGATGTTTTGCGTCACCGTAATCCAGTATCCTCGACCAAATTCCAAATAAGGCAGATCATTGATCTCTGGTGGTACGGGAGACTTGGCATACATCTTCCAGGGATCCACTGTATCCGTTGCCACATATACTAACCGCATATGAAAATTTGTAGAACCGTTGACGCACGAGTTCGATTATGGTAGAAGAGTCCCACCAGGACACGAGGGAGACTCACCCATGACGACACAAATTCGCGAACTAAACCTTTCGCCGGAAACCA
>JACRPR010000062.1 GCA_016223105.1 Chloroflexota bacterium
ACAAGGTTGAACTCGCGATCACGCGCGGCAATCAAGCATTGACGATCACGGTCGAGTTGAGTGCATCGTCCAAAGACGCGAGCAAGGCGTACCTCGGCGTATCGTACGATCCGGCATTTTCAGGCAACTTGCAACGACGACGACAGACACAATAGCACAAGACCCGAAGGATTTACAAAATCCTTCGGGTCTTTTTTTACTGTCAATATCCGTGTTCCTTTGAATCCGTGGGAAATTTTTTAAATCGTGCAACAGCATGATTTATACGCGCGGAAATTTTCCCGCCGCATCCTTCACCACCGCGCCGTGTCCTGAACACACCATCTGCGGCGCGCGCGCGGCTTGGGCGCGCACTGCCGCGTTCGCTTTCTCCTGATCCCAGGTATTCATTCCCGCTGAACCGCGCAAAACGTCGCCCTGCGCGATCAGCGAATCGCCCACAAACAAAATTCCCGGCGTCGGCGCAAAAAATGAAAAATGTCCCGGCGTGTGTCCGATCGTCGCAAGCGCGCGCAGTTCGCCCAACACCGGCAAGGTTTGCCCATCGCGCAAAATTTCATCCACGCGCGCCGGTTTCGCGGTAAAGAGGCGCGCAGTGACCGGCAGAATCAGCGCGAACAAAATTTTTTGCCAGCCATGCGGTTTGAGCGGACGCGGTTGTTTGCCCTGCGCGATACACTCGGCTTCGAACGCGCTTGCGTAGACACGCGCGCCGGTCGCGGCTTGCAGTGCCGCGAGCGCGCCGACGTGATCGCCGTCTGCGTGCGTGATCAAAATCCGTTTGAGATCGCGCGGCGCGCGTCCCAGGTCGGCAATGTATTTCAAAATTTTCTTTTCACTGCCGGCAAGTCCGCAATCAATCAACGTCAAGCCGTCCGGCTCGACGATCAAAAACGGATTTGCGATAATGCCGGGAATGTGATGCACGTTTGGCGCGATTTCCATGTCATCCTTCGTAATGCGTTACAAACACACGCGGCACCAGGCGATCCGGCGCGCTGAAATACATCACGACGCGTTGTCCCGCGTTCAACGCGCGGATGCGTAGCGTCGCGAACGATTTTTCATCGCCGCCGCTCAACAAAATATATTCGGCGTCGCTGATCACTTGCAAGTGGCGAATTTTTTCCGCGCGCGTATCGTCGAATTGCAAAACGATCTTGACATTGTGCGCCGCCGCATCGCCGCGATTCTCGACGACGACGCCGCCGATCACGATCAAGTCCGGCACATCGTACGCCGGTAAAATGAAATGCGCGAGTTGGGGTTTGCGCCGCGCGCGCGCGGTGGAAAAAACCAAAGGTGGTTTCATTATGCGTCTCTGCATGTGAGGATTGCGCGCATTGTATCACGAACGCGCGCACAAAACAACTACGTGGCGCGGGCGGCTCGCCCGCATTACATCGGCGGGCGAGCCGCCCACCCCACAGGTGCGCGTTACACCATCGCCAACAACACCGTCAGCGTAAACATACTCGCGAGCGTCGAGAGCGAAATGATCACGGTGATCAATTCCGGCGCGGTGTCGAACTCGTGCGCGAGCGCGACGCCAAAGATCGCGCTCGGCATTCCGCTTTCGATGACGACGGTTTGCCGCGTGATCGTTTGCAAGCCCAGCGCATCCGCGAGCGCGATGCCGATAACCGCGCCGCCGACAAGTCGTAACCCAGTCGCGACGGATGCGATCGTGAGGTTGCCGCGAAAACTCGCGCGCGTCAATTGCAAGCCCAGCAAAATCAGCAGAAACGGCACGAGCGCATCGCCAACCATTTTGATCGGATCGAAAATGAATGCGGGGATTTCGACGCGCGCGAAATTGAGCACGAAGCCGGCAAGCATCGCCCACAAACCGGGCATCGCCCAGACACGGCGCATTGATTCGCTAAAGTTTGCTTTGCCGCGCGCCGCGAGAAACACGCCGAAACTTTGCAAAACAATTTGCATCATAATCGCGAAGACGAGCGCGCGTTCGACCGCGGCGGGTCCGTACGCGAGCAGTAAAACCGGGAAGCCAACGTTGACGACATTCGCAAATAAAACCGCGATGTGAAACGCGCTCGCTTGCGTTGGCGATAATTTGAGCAAACGCGCGGCGATGCGCGAGGGGATGTACAGCAGAAATGTGGCGATCAAATAAAACGCGATGATTTGTCCGAGTTCGATCAGCGAGAGCGTGGTGCGCGCCATCGCGGCAAACGTCATACACGGCACCAGCACATAGAGCCCCAGCCGCGAGAGCGTGCGTTGATCGAACTCCATCAATCGCCCGGCAACATAGCCGACCGCGACGATGACAAACACCGGCAAAATGACGCGCACGAAAATTGCAAAAAGAATTTCCACGTTGCGAGTCCTTGAGAAAATTTTGTTGCGTTCTATCTTACGCGTTCAACCGCGTCGCGTCAAAGATCAAAGACCCGAAGGGTTTGCCAAACCCTTCGGGTCTGGTCACTTCCAACTCGCGGCAAGTTTTTGGTACGCGTCAATCATCGCATGATACCGTTCGTGAACGCCCGCGCCCATCACGTTCGCTTCGAATTCGTCGTAGGATTGTTTCAATGCGCGTTGAACCGATTCGGGAATCGCGCGGTCGGCTTCGGGGAAAAAGACGTTGTCTTCTTTGTCAATGTGATCGCGTAACAGCGCGACGTAATCGAGCGTGGTGCGCGCGAGTTCGCGCGTGACGGACGCGTCGCCTTGCGCGAATTTTTGCGCGGCGTCCAGCATCGCGCCCACGAGCGCGCGTCCGCGAATGTGTTCCTCTTTCATCACGCCGATCGGTCCGCCTGCATCCGAAATGCCGGACTCGATCATTTTCGGAAACAGCCGGTCTTCTTCTTTGCCGTGATGACACTTGTCGGCAAAGTTGCGAAAAAATTCTGACGCGTTCAGCATCAAATCGCGCGGCACGGCTTTGCCGTCGCGCACACGAAACGCGGCGGCTTCAACTACCGCGAGCATCGCGAGAATGCCTTGGTGTTCATCACGCAAATCCTGGGTTGCAAATGACATATTTTCCTCCGTTAGAAATTGGACACGGATGCACACAGATTTCCACTGATTTTTTTGAAATGCTCTGTGCTAATCGGTGTCCAATTCTACCACATTTCGCTTCAGTTATGCGGCTTGGAGCCGCGCCACAAGATCAACAAAAAACCGCCCCCTGGTTTTTCCAACGGTCGGTTTCGCAACACGCGTCAACCGCGCCTCCGTAATCGCGATTCAATTATCGCGTCGTCAATTTCGTTGCGCGCGGTGCGGCGCAGTGAATTTTAAATCACTTGCTCAGAATCTAACGCTTTGAACTTTTCTCTCGTCCACCGCATAGTAACTGATCTGCCCTACCGTAACGCGAATAATCTTTCCCATCCGCGCATTTTTGGCCGCGAATTGTTGATGCCCTAATAACGCGCGCAAACGCGCGGAAACCTCGCGCGCTTGCGAATCGGGTAATTCAAAACAGACCACACAGAAACGCTCATCGGCATCAAGCACATTCCAAAAATCGCTCGCGTTAATCGTAACAAAAGTCGGTTGATTATGCCGGCGGAGCAATTGCGGGATCGCATCATCTTTGAGGTTCTCCGGGAATTGGTGGGGTTAGTCGCGTAGCATAGCGCCTTGTGCGCGTACTTTTCCATTTCAACGCCCACAAGGGGCTATGCTACCCCACTAATTCCTGAAGAGCCATCTTTGATAATTGTGTTCGGGCGCAAGTCGGTGATAAAGCAAACTGTGCCGCGATACCAACGCGCAATTTCTACTTCGATATTGCGCCCCAACAATTGCTCATCCAATACAATCATCAGGCGGGCTCCAATTGAGGCAATGTCGTGATGAATTGATTCGTTATAAGCGCAATCGCTTCGATAATGGATTCCTTCGCGACGCGACCACGATACCCTGCCACGATCTCGTCAATCGTTTCACCGGCGGCGAGGCGATCCAGCGTGCCGGTGATTTCAATGCGCGTGTATTTGAATGTCGGTCGCCCACCGCAAACGCCCACCGCACGCACAATATGCTCTCCAAGCGGATAGTATTGGTAATTTTCCCCGTTCACGATTTCTGTAATCACTTGCATCTCTCGCTCCTGTGCCAAAATTATAACACACTCGCGCCACACGATCAATTCGCCTTGCAAATTTGATCAAAACCTTGCGCTCATTCACTTTTGCCGCGTCCCATACTGATACGCGAGCACGCCCGCGAAAATCGCCAAGCCAACCAGATCGAAATTGGTCGCGGGGTACACGAGCAAAATGCCGGCAAGCACGAGCGCGATCCGTTCGAACCAGGTCGCGCGGTGAAGCAACCAACCGCCGACGCCGGTCGTCAACGCGGTGATGCCGACAATCGCGCTGATCGTCGCGAAAATAATGTTCGGCAAATTGCCTTGCAAAAGCAAACCGACGCCTTCGGGCGCGAGCGTGAACATGAACGGCACGACGAACGCGGGCAGGGTGTACTTCCACGCCATCATCATCGTTTTATACGGATTGCCGCCGGTGATCGCCGCCGCCGCGAACGGCGACAAACCGACCGGCGGAGAAACTTCGGAAAGAAGCGCGTAGTAAAAAATAAACATATGCGCCGCGAAATCCGGCACGCCGAGTTTGATCAGCGCGGGCGCCGCCATCACCGCGGCGATAATGTACGACGCGGTGATCGGCAACGCGAGACCCAGCACCCACACCGCGAGCGCGGTATACACGAGCGCGAGAAATAAATTCGCGCCCGCCGCGTCCACGATGATGCCGGATAATTTCAAACCCAGACCGGTGAGCGTAAAAATTCCGATGATGATCCCGGCGGCGGCAGTCGGCGCGACGACGGACAACACTTGCTTCGCCCCGGCTGCGAGCTATTTCCACAATCGCGCCGGCGTGCCCGCGAGCGCGCGATTCAAGAAACTGAGCAATAACGCGACGAGACTCCCCCAGAACACCGACATAATCGCGTTGCCAACATATTCCCACGAAATAATCCGTTTGAGATTCGGGTCTATGCCGGGCATTGTCGGAAAGATCAAAATCGCGCCGACGCCGCCAATCGCGATCACGCCCATCGCGACCGCGAGCCCGCGCGGCAGTAACGCGGTCTCCGCGCGGATCACACTCAACAGCAACGCGACGACGCTCGACCAGAACACGGCGAGAATCGCGGTGAAACCGCCGAGCATAAAAATCACAATCGTAACGAGCGATGACAAATGATAACCGTACTTGGTGAGCAATTCGCGCGCGGGGATTGCTTCGATCTGCACTTGCTTGAAACCGAAACGATGCGCGTCGAGTTCGATCATCAGAAAAATTGAAATATAGTACAGCAAGGTCGGCACGAGCGACATTGCGATCACTTGCAAGTAACTGATTTTCAAAAATTCCGCGATGATGAACGACGCCGCGCCCAACACCGGCGGCGAGAGCACCGCGCCAATCCCGCCCGCGCTCAACAAGCCGCCCGCGCTTTCTTTATCGTACCCGGCTTTGCGAAGCATCGGGTACGCGATACTGCCGAGCGTTACCGTCGTCGCGACGCCACTGCCGCTGGGTCCGCCGAGCAGGAACGACGCGAACGTTACCGCGCGGCCCGCGCCGGTCGGTCGCTTGCCCATCAACGCGAACGAGAGATCAACGAAAAATTTTCCCGCGCCGGAATGATCCAGGAACGCGCCATAGATCGTAAACAAAATGATGAACGACGATGACACATCGAGCGCGGTGCCAAAAATTCCTTCGAGCCCCATATACATATGCGCGACGATGCGTTCGAGATCGTACCCGCGATGTCCGAACACGCCGGGCAAATCAAATTCGATCATTCCTCTGAAACCGACGAGACCGTAAATCAGAAAAACCAGGACGAGCGCGGACAAGTGCCAACCGACTGCGCGGCGCACGGCTTCGAGAATCAACACGATCAACAACGCGCCGAACACAATGTCTTGCGTGAATGGAATCGCGGAACGATACTGAAATTTTTCAAAATCGGTAAACATATACCCGATTGCCGCGACACTCAACACCGCGAAAATTACATCGCTCCACCCGAGGCGCGCGCGCCACGCCGAATTATTTTGGCGCGCCGGATACAACAGAAAAATCAAAACGAGACCGAGCAACAAATGACCGCCGCGCAAAACTTGCGCGGGCAAGGTCGCGAGCGCGCCGTACAACGCGAACAACGACATCAGCACGGCAAGCGCGGAAATGATCGCGCCGCGTGCGCCTTTGAGCGCGCGCGTCGCGCCTTCAAACTTTTCGATGATCTCTTCGGCTTGCGCTTGCGAGACAATCGGTTCGGGTTCGGGGATTATGATGGGGGCTGGGGAGGACATTGGCAACTCCAGGGTAATTGGTAAATGGTAAATGGTAATTCGTATTTCGTATTTCGTAATTCGTAATTCGTGATGCGTGATTGAAGAGAAACGTACAGGAGTTGAGCGTTTACGCGGTGGTTCCGCGAGCAAGTCACCCGCTAAAGCGTCGAATCCAAATCGGTTTGCGTGATTCACCGGCACGCGAACACGCGCGGCGCGGATTGAAGCGTAAAAATAATTGCTTGACCGTTCGGCGCGAAATCGGACAGCGTGATCGTTTGCCCGCGCGTGATCACGCGTTGTTGTCCGGGCGCGCCGATCTTGAAGCGTAATTCGCGATAACGCGTCGCACGCGGAATCGCGCGCACGCGCACATCGTCCAATCGCGTAAAATCTTCGATGCCGTAATAATAGATCACATCCGGCGTGCTGATGACTTGAAGCGGAACGAACAATCCATCGGACTCGACGCGCAAATGCTCTTCCACCGGCACGCGATAGATCGAGTTGATTGAGTGATAAACCAGATCGTCGCCGGCTGAAATCGCGATGCACAACACGCGCGCGCCGGTTTCATCGCGCGCTTCAAGCGCGCGCACGGGGGTCAATGCAAAAGCGAGTAAAAAAATAAACAGGGAAACCAGGAAACAAATCACAATGACTTGTCTTGTCATTCCTTGTCTCCGTGTCTCCCTGTCTCCGGGTCACCGCGTCATTTTACTTGACCGTGATTTTATTGTCCGCGTAAAACTTGATCGCGCCGGCGTGAAATGGAATCGGCGAGCCGACGGTCGCTTGCGGCAAGCCGAAATTCTTGGCTTCGGCGTGAATCAACGCGAGGTCGGCTTTTTTGTCCACCATCATTTTCAAAATGTCATACGCCAACGACGCGTCGAATTTTTCGTTGACGACGAGCAAGTTCGCGACGCCGACCGTGTCCGTGTCCGCTTCTTGTCCTGGGTACGTGCCTTTGGGGATCGGCAATTTGAAATAGAACGGTCCGTACTTGTCGCTCATTTTCTGAATGTACTCGGCATTGGGAATGAAACGAACTTTCATTCCCGGCGAGCTGGTGAGATCGGTAACGCCGGCGGTCGGCAAGCCGCCGCTCCACCACAGCGCGTCAATCTTTTTGTCTTTCATCGCGTTCACCGATTCGCCAATCGAAAGCCGTTGGCGTTGAATATCTTTTTCGGGATCGATCCCGGCGGCTTCCATAATTCGGTTCGCGATAATTTCCGTGCCACTGCCGGCGGTGTTCACGCTGACGCGTTTGCCTTTCAAATCGGCAACGGTCTTGATGCCGGATTCTTCAGTCGCGACTAGGTGCATATAGTTCGAGTACAACACCGCGAGCGCGCGCACGGGAATTTTGCCGGTGTCTTTGAACGATGCTTGCCCAGCATACGCGTCATACACCGTGTCCGCGAGCGCGAACGCAATGTCGGCTTTGCCGCGCGAAATAAATTGCATATTCTCGGCGGATGCCTGGGTCGCTTCCGCCGCGGCTTCAGTGTTCGTTACATTTTTGCTGATCAACCCGGCGAGACCGCCGCCGTACGGATAATACACGCCGGCGGTGCCGCCGGTCGCGATCGAGAGGCGCGTCCGCGCGCGCGTCGGCGCGGCGGTTGGCGCGGCAGTCGGCGCGGTGGTCGCGGTCGGCGCCGGTGGTTTAGTTGCTTCGGGTGGTTTGGTGACTTGCGGGGCTTGCGTGGGCGCGGGCGGTTGCGTTGGCGCGGCGGTCGGCGGCGCGAGCGTTGGCGCCGGCGTCGGCGTCGCGCACGCGGCGAGCAACATCAACGCACTCGCAAAAACCAAAATCGTCAAAACGCGTTTCATCTTCTCCTCCTCCAAAATTGAGTTTGCGGCGCGCATCGGCGCGCGCAACTACAAACGATGCCGGGATTATAGTCGTTTCATCGCGAGTGTCAATAGTTGCTGAATGTTGTGGCGCGGGCGGCTCGCCCGCATCGTAATGGCGGGCGAGCCGCCCGCGCCACAGCGCGCTATTTGTCATCGCCGCGCATCCGCGCTATACTGCGCCCCAACATCACCGAGAGGAAAAAATCAAATGTCAGATTCTACGCATGGGGATTTGCTCGCGCACGCGATTGCGGAAGTGCGCGCGGCGGCAGAACGCAATGATGTTGCCGGGACGGTTGCCGCGCAGGAAAAAATTGTCGCGTTATTGCGGGATGCCGGGAATGACAACGACGCGCAATTGGCGCTCGCGACGCATTTGTATCACCTCGCGAATTTTTACGGCTCGACGGATCGCGTGGACGACGCGGTGCGCGCATTGGAAGAAGCCGCGCTGATCGCGGAACGCGCGAATCATCCGCAATTGCAAGTGATTACTCAATCGCTGGATGCCGCGCGCCGGGTCGCGGCGATGTCGCCGGCGGAACGCGCGCACTGGCGCGCGGAAGCGGAGCAACGCGCGGAAGAAGAATTTGACGAAGAGGAAAAAGATATTGAAGCGCAACTTGCCGCGCTTCCGCCGGAACAACGCGCACAAATGGAAGCCGCGATCCGCGAGTTTGAGCGGATGACGCCGGAACAACAACAGCAAGTCGTCGCGCAAGCGCATCGCGCGCAAATCCAAAGCATCGCCGACCAGGTGCGCGATGCCGCCGTCGCCGCGCAACGCGGGCAGATGCCGCGCGAACAATTGTTGGCGCAGTTGGACCATCTCGCGTTGCAAATCGAAAAAGAGCAACCGCGCGAATCGCCCTGGGGCGAGTTGGCGCAATTCATTCGCGCGGCGATGATGTTTTTACGCGGACGCGCATCGGTCATTCTCGTGCCGGGACGCGAAACCTTGCCGCCGATTCCGCCGGCATTCGCGGCGCATTTCGCGGCGATCCAGCAATCGAAATAACCTATCAACTTTCATTTACAAATCCCTCCGCGCAAATTGCCGCGCCGCGAACATTACCGCGAGGATGAGATAAACGAGCGCGTAGCCGATCATTAGCGGACTCGGCACGGAGGACGATGAGAACGGACTGACGAAGAACGCGGTCTGCGCGAACGCGGGCGTCATCTCGAACGAGGCGCGCCGCCACAATGCTTCGCTCGGAATGATCAGCGATGAAATAATTCCGATGTTGATCGCGCCCTGGTTTTGCATAAACGCTCCAAACTGTTCGACCCAGCCGCCGATGAACGCGATGCCGTACAAGCCGAACACGACTCCGCCGGCCGCAAGCGTTGAAAGCGTACTGCTACACGCGAGCGTCAACGACATCATCAACAACGCGGTCAGATAGATCAGCGCGATGCCCGCGAGCGCGTTCGGCATGGCGCTTGCGCCAAGCGCGAACGCGATCGCGATCACACCGCCGCACATCAACAGCAAATAGAGCGCGAGCAAAATCGCAAAGCCGATCCACTTGCCCAGCACAATTTCGACGCGGCGCACCGGCTTGGTCGCGAGAACCTGGATCGTGCCAGATCCGATTTCGCCCGCGGGCGTGTCCGCCGAAACGAGCGCGCCGAGCGCAATCGTCAAAAAATTGACCGCGTACAAACCCGCCATCGTCAGAAAATTAAACGCGCCACTGCGTTGAATGTTGTTGATCGGATTATCCGGCACGCGCATCATTTCACCACGAATCGCGTTAAAGCCAATCGCGTACACCACCAGGAATGCGACGCCCAACACGAATGCCGCAAGCAAAATTCTCCGGCGCATCGCTTCGATCAACGTGAGCCGCGCGATGATGAACGATGCCATCACAGCCCCCCGTCCGTGCCAACGATTTGAATGAACAAATCTTCGAGCGACAAATGTTGCGGTTCGAGCGCGTACACTTCCGCGTTCTGCGCGATCAAATAACGCGCGATTGCCGGAAGTGCGCGCTCATCCGCGACGGTCAGCGTGATGTGATCGCCATCCGCGCGCACATCGCCACCCCATTCGCTCAACCCCGCGATCTTTGGCGCTGTTAGTCCCCCCGCGCGAATCGTTACGCGCGTCGCGCCGTTGACGAGCGATTTCAACTCGCTCACGCGGATCACCTCGCCGTGCTTGATGAACGCGACGCGATCACAAGTGATTTCGACTTCGCTCAACAAATGCGAGTTGAGAAACACGGTCGTGCCACGCGCGCGCAAATCGCGAATGATATCGCGCACGAGTCGCCGCCCGACCGGATCGAGTCCCGACGTTGGCTCGTCGAGAAACACGAGCGCGGGATCGTTGAGTAACGCTTGCGCGAGTCCGATGCGTTGCAACATTCCTTTTGAAAATGTTCGCAATTGTTTGTCGCAAAACGCGGTCAGCCCAACCAGGTCGAGCAATTCGCCGATGCGCGATTTGACGCGCGTCGCGCTCATTCCGTACAGTCGTCCGTGCAGATCGAGAAACTCGCGCGCGGTGAGCCAATCGTGAAAACGAAAATGCTCCGGCAAAAATCCAATCCGCGCGCGCGTCCCGAAGTCGGCGCGACCAAGCCGAGCAACATTTTGATCGAGGTCGTTTTACCCGCGCCGTTCGGTCCGAGAAAACCGAAAACCTCACCGCGCTCAACTTGCAAGGTGAGGGAGCGCACCGCGACATTTTCGGCAAACGTTTTGCAAAGATCGTGAGTTTCGATTGCGAACATAGTTTGATAGTTCGATAGTGCAATAGTGCGATAGTTTAGCAACTATCGCACTATTGCACTAGACAACGATTGCACTAGCGAAGCGAATTTGCCATCGCGATCGCCGCGCTTGCGTCGGTGCCGTAGCCGCCAATCGAGTAAATGATTCCGTTCTTGATCCACACGATCACATATTGCGGAATGTAACTCGTGGTCTCTTGAATCAAATACCCGGTTACGCCATCCACCGCGATTTGTTTGTGCGCTGTGCCGTTGCGCGGAATTGGAATGACAAGCGTGCTCGTCCAGTCCACGGTTTTGCTGTATTCGCGCGCTTGCGCTTCGGTCATCCCGGTAAATTGCAAACCAATAATCGCGAGTTGCGCGACATCGAGATCGCGCGGCGCGTCAACGACCGGGCTGGGGAGTTGCGCGTACACGATGCACGTCGTCTTTTGCGTTGTCGGCGCGTTCTTGTCGCGATCCGGTTTGGGACATTCGCCGTATAGCGCGGCGACGCTCTTCGGCACATTCACTTTGATCAGCGCGCCGTCGAGCGACGCGGGCAAACGATACTGCTTGAACCCGGCTTCGTCAATCAAACTTTGCGCGCGCGCGCGATTGATCGTGAATTGAAACGCGGCATCGCCTTGCACGCTGATCTGCGGCGCGTCCGCGCGATTGCTCGGCAGGCGCACCGCGAACCCGGCGGATTGACTCGCGAGCATCGCGCTCGCGACCGGTTTCGGCACGCCCGGTTCTTTCGTTACCTTGCTCGAATCGGAAAACAGTTGACTGACTTGTTCCGCGATCAAACTGTTGCTCCGCAGTTCGCTGAGGCGCGTCGTGTCCATCGGCACGACGACAATTTTTTGCACGCGAAAGAGCGCGAGCAGATCGCCCGCCCACACTTGCACCGGCGGAAAACTCAACGCGAGCGCAAAGAGAATGATCGCGCTCAAGCCGATCCAGAGCGGACGCAGGCGGCGTGAGAAAATGTTTCGCATTGAAAAACCTTCCTTTCGTTCGAGTTGTTTTTGAGTGAACGCGGCGTACGCGATTGATGTCGCGCGCGGTTGTTCATTTGCGCGCGGATCGAGCGTCGCGAGATGTGCGCGCACTGCGCGCGTGCGCGCTTGCATCGCGTCGAGTCGCGCGCGACATTCCGCACACGCGTTCAAATGATTTGTCGCATCGAATTGTTGATCGATCTGTCTATGCAGTTGCTCGTCGGTGAGATGCATCGTGCCTCCTTGAAATGTAAGGCAAATTTCCAATTTGCCCGCGCCAGAAGGCAAATTGGAAATTTGCCCTACGTTTCGTACCGTCGCAAAAATTCCTCTTCCGCGCGCGCGAGCATTGTCCCAATCGAGTTGATCGAAACGCCGAGCGCGTGCGCGATTTC
>JACRPR010000246.1 GCA_016223105.1 Chloroflexota bacterium
CAACAGAATTCGCGCTCTCCAACTGTGAACTGTTCTCCGTCCACTTCTACATTTAACGAACCACGTAGAACAATGAAACATTCATCGCTCAGACTGTGCATATGCGGCTGCTCGCCTTTACCGACCCAACTTTTATCTTGATTGTTATACCAAATCTGAAGTTGGTCTGATTTAAAACCAATTTCATTTGGTGGAGTATGTCCGCATAGTAGAGCCGAATACTCCGGTAGTTTTCGGTGGTGGATTTGAGCCATCAATTCTTTTCCCCTTTGGAATATTTGCAATAAATGAATCGCTGGGCTGAATCTTGGAAAAGCATAACGCATAGTTCCGCACTATCTGCTATTCGGCATTCGCTATTTGCAATTCCCTCGCTACTCCAACATTTCAACAAACGCCGCGAGCCGTGTCGTTGCTTGCTCCTCGGAAAACGCGCGCGGGTCGTTGTGATCGGCTTCGAGCAACAATGCTGGCACGCCGCGCCCATCCGCATCGCGCAGTAATCGGTCGCGCTGATCGATTTGCCCAATCGAGTACGGCTTGCACGAACGGTCGCTGTGCAAAATCGCGCCGTCCAATTCAAACTCCTTGACCATTCGCTTCATCGTTTCCAATTTGTATCCCGTGCCGCGATTCAGAATCGGATGCAAGTACGTGCGCGCACCCGACTCGAACGGATTCTCCGGGTCGAACATCGGCGCGAGTTCCGCCCACGCATTCGTGTACGTCGAAGCAACAATCGCCACGCCGCGTTCCGCCAGAAACTCGGCGAGATAACGCAAGCGATACCAAATCGGCAAATTGTCCCACAGCAATCGCTTGCGTTCCTCTTTCACCGATCCAATGCCGCGCGCAATTCGCGCGTCAATTTCCTTGAGCATCGCCGCGTAAAAGTCAACCGTGTACGCTTCGCCGCGCATCTCGACAATCGGCGCCATTTGAATAAATTGATCGAACACGGAAATCGGCGCGGGGCGATGCTTGCCGCGCTCCATCACCTGCATCCACAATTCCGATGCGGTCTTGCTCAGCCGCGTAATCTCGCGAAATTTTTTCTCGTCGAATTTTTTACCCGCGATTTTTTCCGCGATGGGGACCGCCTCTTCCATTTGTCGTTTCACATACGCGATTGCGTGATCGGTTGTCTCGGTGTAAATGAACGGCGTGTCAATGATGATGAGCGGCACGTTGAAATGATGCGCGAGCACGCGATACCAAAACAAAACGGTCTGACAAATATTTGTGCAAGCGAGAAGCAAATCGGGCTTGGGCAATTTGCCGACGGGCGTTTTGCCCGACAGCATCGCGCCAATGTCTGTGCGCGCATACGAGCAAATATCGCGCGAATAGCCAACGTTCTCCGCTTCGGTCGAAATGTCTTCCGCGCGACGTGCTGTGCCGCACACCGCCGCGTGATTCTCTGGATAGAGTACGAAAAAATCCAACGCCTTCAAAAATTCCGTCGGCGCGCCCGATGTCGCCCACGCGACCTTGCGATGTTGATTTGCGTACCGTCCCGCCAGGTAATGCCGACCGATCAACTCTTTGGTGCGCGGCGCAATTTTCATTTGCGGCGCGAGATAATCTGTTTTCCAACGACTGCTCGCCTGCCGTTCCGCTTGCCATCGCACCGCGCGCAACGCCGCGCGACCCAGGTTCATATTCCAGTGATATGCTAACACATTCATTCCATCGCCTCGTACTTATTGGACGCAGATGAACGCTGATTTTCTTGTTTTTTATCCGCGCTTGTCTGCGCTCGTCCGCGTCCAATTTTTTCATCCCAGCATTTCGATAAACGCCTCAAGCCGCGTCGCGGTTTGTTGCGAGAACGCATCATTCAAATCAAATTCGATGGCGACCGATGGCACGCCCTGGTCTTGCAACATTTTTCTGAGCGCGGGCAAATAAAATAATTCCGTCTCGCAAAATTTCACATCGTAAAACACGATGCCATGCGCGCCGGATTCGCGCGTTAACCGCGTGAGATGATCGAGCCGCGCCTGGATCGAATTGCCGCGCGTCGAATCGGGCGGCGCATTGATGATGCGTTCCGCCATTCGCGCGAACGGATCGCTGTGCGTTCCGCGCGGATACAATCGCCGACCACATCCCGCGAGATCATCCGCGACGACCGTGCCGCCCATTTGTGAAATCGAATCGAAAATGCTCATTGGTTCCGGCACGATGCCGGACAAGATGATCGGAATGTCTGCGCGTTGCGGCGATTCACTCGCGCGCGCCAACACATCGCGCGCGAGCGCGCTGAAATCTTCCGTCGGCAAAAACTCGCGCGCGCGAATCACGCGATAAAATTCGATCTGCGTCAGCGGCAAATCCGCGCGGCGCGCGTGCAAATCGGCGAGCAACGCGTCCGCGTCTTCATCGCGCGCGATCTGCGCGAGCAGATCGGCATCGCTCGGCGCGCGATTGGTGATTTCGGCGAGACGGCGATACAGCGCGCGAAATTCGTTCGCGAGAAAATCCGCATCGCTCGCGCGTTGATCGCGCGGGAGATAAATCGGCAAGACTGGCTTTGTCATTGCGAGGAGCACCCCTGAGCGGAGTGAAGCGGAGTCGAAGGGTTGCGACGAAGCAATCTCCAAATCGCTCTTTGGGGATTGCTTCGCTTCGCTCGCAATGACACTGGGCATAATGAAATCAATCAGGATGCTCGCGAATCCTTGCAGTGAGTCGCACGTATGCGGCACGATCACACAATCGGTCGCGTCGAGTCCGCCCGACATCAAGAACGCAAGCGCGTTGCGAACAATCGAGCAGATGTACGGTTGTAAATGCGCCGCGCCCTGGGTCGCGTCCACGTTCGGCGGACCCCACACTTCGACCGGCAAAATGTCGAACGCGCGCAGTAACGCGCGCGGATAGTGAATCGGCAAAACTGCCGCG
>JACRPR010000086.1 GCA_016223105.1 Chloroflexota bacterium
CGTGATCATCCGAAGAAAAATAATTAAAAAGACTCGACCAGGGACTGACGTATCCTAATCGCCCGGAGAGTACGTTCGTCATCACCGACGAGCGTTTGACGAGATTGAATTGTTGAAAGATCATTCCGATTTGGCGGCGCGTCTTACGCATCTCGGAAGAAGAGAGCGCGGTAATGTCCGTGCCGTCCCATATAATTTTGCCGGCGGTTGGATCGATCAACCGATTGATGCACCGCAACAATGTAGATTTGCCGGAACCGCTCAAACCGATCACCGCAAGAAATTCGCCTTCCTTGACTTGAAAACTCACATCGGTCAACGCGCGTGTTCCGTTCGGATACACTTTGGAAAGATGTTCGACTTGAAGCATAATAACTCCGCGATAATCACGAAAACCTGACAGGTCTTGACGACCTGTCAGGTTTTCAAATTCAAACTTACTTGACGAGCGAAGCCGGATCAACACCGGCTTTTTTCAACACGCCGGAGAATTCATCGTAGAATGTCGCGTTGATCACTTGGAAATCGTCAATCGAGTAAATACTGCGAAGCACGACGTTACCGCCGGGATCCTTCGCCATCGCGACGAGACCATCCGTGATCGCTTTCTTGAGCGCGGGATCGAATCCCTTGACGAATTGCACGCCGTCGTTCGGAATCTTGTCGGTTACGGCAAACGCAACGACCTTGTCCGCGATGTCGGGATACGTGGCTTTCAGATTCGCGGCGGCATCGGTGAGAACATCAATGAACGTTACGCCCGCGTCGCAATCACCCTTGTAGACGGCGAGACCCACATTGTTGTGCGAGCCCGCGTTCTGCACCGCTTTGAGATCTTTTTCCGAGTTGATGCCGTTCGCTTTCAAGATAATGTTCGGGATGATGTAACCGGAAGTCGAGTTCGGATCAACAAAGCAAAAGGTCTTGCCTTTCAAATCGGCATAGCCCTTGATGCCGGAATCTTTTTTCGCGATGAACTGACCTTTGTAGTACGCGGTCAACTTGCCGGCGTCCGCTTTATCAGGATCAATCGCGTTCGTGTTGTACCGACGCATCACGGCGAGCGCGGGTTCGATATCGTACTTGGCGCGCGCGAGCAAAACCGAGAACGTGTTGAGGAAACCGACTTGGGCTTTGTTCGCGCCCATCGCTTCGATGGAGGCGGCGAACGTCGTGCCGACTTCAATCCTGAAATTCAAGCCGTACATTTTCTTCAAGCAGTCGCCAATGTCTTGACCGCCTTTGGTGATGCGCGCGACATCGCCCGATGGAACGAACGACATCACGATGGGCTTGTCAGCCGAACCCAGGTCGCCGGCTTTAACAGCGATCGGCGCGCCAACCGGATCACACTTGGCAACGGGGACCGTCGGCTTGGCGGCGGCGGCTTGCGTCGCGGTTGGAGCGGGTGCGGCAGTCGTCGCAGTTGGAGCCGGGGGCTTGGTCGCTTCCGGCGGCTTGGTCGGTTCAGGGGCTTTGGTTGCTGGAACAGCGGTGGGTGGAACTGCCGTCGGCTTGGGCGCGTCCGTCGGCTTGGGCGCGGGTGTCGGCGTCGGCGCGGCGCACGCGGTCAGCGCGACGATCACCAACAACAAGGTTGCGAACAAAACAAACTTTTTCATTTTCTTCTCCTCTTTGAAATTCGGTCCGATCATTGACCTCGCGATGCAAGCGAGGTTTGCCTAGAGGCACAGTTGATTTCTGCGTCTCGCGCACCACCTCCTTCGACGATCACTTATTCAGCGCGGCATTGCGCGTGGTGACATCTTCGGTTGATATGATACATCACTTTGGATGTTTTATCAAATGTAGCGCGCGCGGCTCGCCCGCGAACTCACTGCGGACGAGCCGTCCGCGCTACAGTTTGCCCCAAAACAATCGCGCCAACGACGAGCAGACCCAGCATCGCGAAAATTCGCACGACCGCAAATGCGGGGTTGACAAACGCGATCACATTGATCGGCGCAAACAAAATCAGCAACGCGCCCAACCCGCGATCACTTATCGCCGGCGAATTCCACAACGCGATTCCGAAAATACCGACCGCGATATTCGTCGCGAGATATTTCATCTGCGTTACGATGTTCATCGCGAACAAGGTCGTCGGATCGAACGCGATCCCGGCGTGCGCGGTCGCGACGAGCGCGAGCGTGATGCTGTTCTCGAAAAAATCGAGCGCGCCGGTGATCAGCGCGAACACCAGCGCGATCAGCGCGAGCCAGCCCGCGCGTTCGCGCACGTACGTCGCGAGCGCGATAAACGTAACGACGTACGCGACGACGAATAAATCATCCAACACCATCACCGTTTGAATCGCGCCGGCTTGCATTTTGAATGCCTCTTGCGCGATTGCCGGAACGAGCGATTGAGTTTTCGCGAGATCAACGCCCGCGCCGGTGCCAACGGCAATCATCGCCGCGAGAATGAGCGCGCCCACCGCGCCCGCGATCGCGCCAACTCGAACAATAAATTTCTGCGTGTCCATTGTGCTCCTTGAAGATGTAAAGCAATTTTCCAAATTGCTACGTTCCGCGAGAACGCAAGGCAAATTGGAAATTTGCCCTCCATCCAACATCTGCTTCCATTCTACCACGAATTTTTCATTTTCGATTGCTCAAAATTCTTTTTCGTGCTACAATCGCGCTCCGAATCAATCGCTCAATCTCCAATTACCAATTACCATTTACCACTGACCAAAAAACTATGCAAGACAAACTCATCATCCGCGGCGCACGCGAACACAATCTCAAAAACATCAGCATCGAAATTCCGCGCGATAAATTTGTCGTCATCACCGGCTTGTCCGGTTCCGGCAAATCGTCGCTCGCGTTCGACACGATTTACGCGGAAGGGCAACGACGGTACGTCGAATCGCTCTCCGCGTACGCTCGGCAATTCCTGGGACAGATGGAAAAGCCGGACGTGGATCAAATCGAGGGCTTGTCGCCCGCCATCTCGATCGATCAAAAAGGCCTTGTCGCCCGCAATCTCGATCGATCAAAAAGGCGTCAGCCACAATCCGCGTTCGACCGTCGGCACGGTCACGGAAATTTACGATCACTTGCGTTTGTTGTTCGCGCGCGCGGGACAACCGCACTGCCCCAAATGCGGGCGCGTCATTCAACAACAGAGTGTCGCGCAAATCGTGGACGCGGTCGAAACTTTGCCGAACGGTTCGCGCATTATGATTCTCGCGCCGCTGATCAAAGAACGCAAAGGCGAACACAAAAAAGTTTTCGACGATGTGCGTAAAGCCGGCTATGTGCGCGTGCGCGTCAACGGCGACATTCTCGATGTGAATGAAGACATCAAACTTGATCGTTACAAACAGCATACGGTCGAAGCCGTCGTGGATCGCCTCGTCGTCAAAAACGAAACCCCGCGTCCTTCGACTACCGCTCAGGATGCTCAAAACGGCGATCACAGCCGCATCGCGGATTCGATTGAGACCGCGCTGAAACTCGGCGACGGAGTTGTGATCGTTTCGACGCAAGGATCGAACGGCAAGGGCGCGGAAGACTTGATGTTCTCGGAACATTTTTCTTGTCCGTTCGACAACCTCTCGCTCGGCGAGATCGAGCCGCGCACGTTTTCGTTCAACACCCCGCACGGCGCGTGTCCCGCGTGCACCGGTCTCGGCACGCAGATGGAACTCGATCCCGATTTGATCATTCCCGATCGCGATCTCTCGCTCACCGAGGGCGCGATTCGCGCGAATGGCATTGATAGCGGCAACGACGATTCGTACTATGGCAAATTGATCGAAGCGGTCGCGCGCAAGTACGGTTTCTCCACCGACAAGCCCGTGCGCGAGTTGACGCGCGAACAACTTGACAAGGTGTTGTACGGCACGGGCGGCGAAACGATTCGCGTCAAGTACGAAAATCAATTCGGACAAAAGCGCGAGTACGAAACCGCGTTTGAAGGCGTGATCCCGAATCAATTGCGGCGTTACAAAGAAACCGACTCGGATTACATTCGCCAAGAAATCGAACAATTGATGACGACGCGACCTTGCCCGGTCTGTCGCGGGCAACGGCTCAAACCGGAAGCACTCGCGGTAACGATTGCGGACAAGAACATTGTCCAGGTCACCAAAATGTCGGTGATCGAGGCGCTCAAGTTCACGAACGATCTGCCCCAGCATTTCAGCGAAAAACAAAAAACGATCGCGCATCAAATTCTCAAAGAGATTCGCGCGCGCCTCGGTTTTCTCGTGAACGTCGGTCTCGATTATCTCACGCTCGACCGGAGCGCGGGCACATTGAGCGGCGGCGAAGCGCAACGTATCCGGCTCGCGACGCAGATCGGATCGCAATTGATGGGCGTGCTGTACATTCTCGATGAACCCAGCATCGGTTTGCATCCGCGCGATAACGCGCGCTTGATCGAAACCCTTTTGCGTTTGCGCGATCTCGGCAACACCGTCCTCGTCGTCGAACACGATGAGGAAACGATTCGCACCGCCGACTTTGTGATCGATCTCGGACCGGGCGCGGGCGAACACGGCGGACAGATCGTTTGCGCGGGCACGCCGCAACAAGTGATCGCGTGTCCCGATTCGATCACCGGCGCGTTTCTCAAAGGGACGCGCGCAATCGCGGTGCCGCAACATCGCCGCGCGGGCAATGGAAAATTTTTAACCGTCAAAGGCGCGGAAGAAAATAATCTCAAAAAAATTGACGCGAAAATTCCGCTCGGCAAATTTGTGTGCATCACCGGCGTCAGCGGTTCGGGCAAGTCGTCGCTCATCGTGGATATTTTGTATCGCCGGCTCGCGCAAGCATTGTACGGCGCGAAAGACAAACCGGGCAAACACGATTCGATTGCCGGGATCGATCATCTCGACAAAGTGATTGACATTGATCAGTCGCCGATTGGTCGCACGCCGCGCTCGAACCCCGCGACGTACGTTGGCTTGTTCACCGACGTGCGCGATCTGTTCGCGACAACGAACGAAGCGAAATTGCGCGGCTATAAAGCCGGACGATTTTCGTTCAACGTAAAGGGCGGACGATGCGAAGCATGCCAGGGCGACGGCATCATCAAAATCGAAATGCAATTTTTGCCGGACGTGTACGTGCCGTGCGAAATTTGTCACGGCAAACGCTACAATCGCGAAGCGTTGGAAATTTTATACCGGGGTAAAAACATTTCCGCCGTGCTCGATATGACGATTGAAGAAGCGCTCGCGTTTTTTGAAAACATTCCGCCGATCAAAAAGAAACTCGAAACTCTGCGCGATGTCGGACTGGGTTACGTGCATCTGGGACAACCGGCGACGACGTTGAGCGGAGGCGAAGCGCAACGCATCAAGTTGTCGAAAGAATTGTCGCGCCGCGCAACCGGGCGCACGCTCTACATTCTCGATGAGCCGACGGTCGGCTTGCATATGGCGGATGTCGAAAAACTTTTGGAAGTGTTGACGCGCCTCGTGGACACCGGCAACACGGTCGTCGTGATTGAACACAATCTCGATGTGATCAAGACCGCCGATTGGCTGATCGATCTCGGACCCGAAGGCGGCGACGGCGGCGGGCGCGTGATCGCCGAAGGCACGCCGGAAGAGATCGCGAAAATTAAATCGTCGTACACCGGGCAATTTCTGAAACAGATTTTGCGCTAATGCCAAGACCGGACAGGTTCGCTTCGCGAAAATCTGTCCGGTCTTTAAGTATGTAGAATCGTCGTCGCGCCCGTAGCGTCCAACCACAATCCGGCAATGACATTCGCAATCACTCTACACTCGCTTCACATTTGATTCACAATCGCGCGGCATAACTCCGATGAACCGTCTAATGTCATTCCGAACAAAGTGAGGAATCTCGCGACGAAAGTAGCGATTCCTCACTTCGTTCGGAATGACAAGCTAAAGTCGGAATGACAAGCTAAAGTCCTGGAGGTGAACCAATGAAAGCGATTCTCTGCCCCAAGTACGGCGCGCCGGATGTTCTCGAATACACCGATATCGAAATGCCCACCATTGGCGACGACCAAATGTTGATTCGCGTCCGCGCGGCTTCAGTCAATCCTGCCGACTGGCGACCGATGCGCGGCGAACCCGCGTTGTTTGTCCGCCCGATAATGGGATTACGCAAACCCAACAACCCGCGAATGGGAATTGATTTGGCGGGACAAGTTCAAGCGGTCGGCAAAAACGTAACCGAGTTTAAACCTGGTGACGAGGTGTACGGCGCGAGCAAAGGTGCGTTCGCCGAGTACGTGAGCAGTTACGGCAAATCATTGGTGCCGAAACCGGCGAATCTCACATTCGAGCAAGCGGCGGCGGTGCCGGTCGCGGCAATCACCGCTCTGCAAGCGTTGCGCGATCACGGACAACTTCAACCCGGACAAAACGTTTTGATTAACGGCGCGGCGGGCGGCGTGGGTACGTTCACCGTGCAAATCGCGAAAGCATTTGGCGCGCACATTACCGCGGTATGTAGCGCGCGCAACATTGACCTGGTGCGTTCGCTCGGCGCAGACCGGGTAATTGATTACACGCGCGAAAATTTTATTCGGCGCGATCAACGTTACGATCTCATCGTGGACAATGTGGGAAATTGTTCTCTGCGCGCGTGCTTGCGCGTGATTCATCCGCACGGACGATTTGTCGTCGCGGGGGGACCGAAAGGACGTTGGCTCGCGCCGATGATGCCATTCATCAAGGTCAAAGTGTTGTCGCCGTTCGTGAGTCAGAAGCTGATTGGTTTCATCGCGACGACGAACAAACCCGACCTGCTCTTTTTGAAAGAACTCATCGAAGCGAACACGCTAACGCCGGTCGTTGATCGATGTTATCCGTTGAGCCAGGTCGCGGACGCGATTCGATATGCGGAAACCGGACACGCGCGCGGCAAAATCGTCATCACGCCGGAGAATTAAATCCAGACCTGAGAAACTGTTTTGGAATTCGACATCGCCGGTTAGAAACCGCGTCTAGGCAAGGCAAAATCGCCCTACGGTGATTGATTCCAAACCGACGACGGTCGGTTTCGCTATGCGTTGCCGCGAATTTATTCGCCCGACAGGTCTCGCATAGCAAGGTCGCACCCGATGAATTTGCAAATCGAATCCATTGATGTTGCGACTCAAACAAATGTGAACAGTGATCCCGATTGCCATTAAGTACAAGCAACGCAATGAAGGAGGAGATAAATGAACCTGGGCGCATTTTCGGTTAGCTTGGCGGTAAAAGATATCGAGGCATCGAAACTCTTTTACGCCAAGCTGGGCTTTACTGTTTTCGCCGGCGATCAATCGCAAAATTGGTTGATCTTGAAAAATGGCGATTGTGTCATCGGACTTTTTCAAGGAATGTTTGAAAAAAACATTCTCACGTTCAATCCCGGTTGGGACGGCAACGCGCAAAAACTTGACGCGTTCACCGATGTCCGCGAGTTGCAACGTCAATTGAAAGCACAAGCCATTCAATTGATGAGCGAAGCGGACGAAAGCACAAC